>JAEEKV010000184.1 GCA_016282595.1 Lachnospiraceae bacterium | reverse complement strand
TTCCATCTTCAGATCGATAACGGCCCCGCACTCGGAACACAGAAAATGATAGTGCTGCGATGTATCCGCATCAAAATGATCCACCCCGTCTCCGATATGCAGTCTTTTGATCTGCCCCAGCTCCGACAGCAAAGTCAGATTCCGGTAAACGGTTCCCAGGGAAATATTCGGATACTCTTCTCTCAGATGGGAATACACCACATCCGCTGTGGGATGGTCTTTCCGGCTCATCAGAAAATTGAGGATCGCATCTCTTTGCTTACTGTGCTTCAGCGTTGCCATGTCTTTACTCTCTTTTTCGTAAAAATAGGAATGATTACTATTTTATTCTACCAAAAATATTTTTTAAGTCAATCCCTAAAGAAGAAACTTTGCAAGAAAAAAGACCGATGCCCTGAAAGCATCGGCCTTATCATTTTTCGATTACTCCGTCTGTGTATTTGCCAGCTCGGTAAGCTCAGCAAGCATCTTGGGAAGCTCCGTAGCCATATTGTCATCGGAGAACTGGCAGGTACCTACTGCCATATGTCCGCCGCCGCCGTACTTAAGCATCAGGGAACCTACATTCACCTTGCTGGTACGATTCAGGATGCTGTATCCCACTGCTGCAGAGCATCCGGCACCGCCCTTACCGCTTACGATCCATGCGGAAATGTTCTGCTCCGGATACATGGAATAGATCATGAAACGGTTGCAGGAATAAATAGGATCTACGCCACGAAGGTCTGTAACGATGAGCTTGCCATCGGTCTTGGTATGTGCTGCTACCATCTCTTTGAATTTCTCGGTCTGCTCAAAATAAACCTCGATACGCTCTTTTACATCCGGAAGGTTTAAGATCTCTTCCGTAGTCATGGTTCTGCAGGCATCGATGAGCTCTTCCATGAGCTGATAGTTACTGATGGTAAACTCTCTCCATCTTCCCAGACCTGTTCTGGGATCCATCAAAAATCCGACCAGAACCCAGCCCTTGGGATTCATGACATCCTCATACTCCAGATGACCGGAATCCACCTTATCAACGGCTTCCATCATATCGTCAAACTGAGGGAATTTCTCTTTTCCGCCATAGTAATCATAGATCACTCTTGCACAGGAAGGTGTTACACGGCTCTCACCCTTAAAGGTAAAATCAAAAGCCAGTCTTTCCTTCTCGCTGGAATGATGATCGAACCAAAGTCCGCAGCCCGGTACATAGGGAACATTGGCAAGACAGTCGTTCTCATCCACGGGAATCAGACCATCCTGAAGATCCTTGGGATGTGCAAATTTCCAGCTGTCAATAATACCTGCCTCTTTCAGCAGCGCTGCACAGGCAAGTCCGTCGAAATCAGACCTCGTAACCAGTCTCATATCAGAATCTCCTTTTCTTCGTTGAATTTTTACTCGATTCCTTTGCTCTTTAAGTACTCTACAACAGCACCCACGGTCTCAAGCTTCTCCAGCTCTTCCTCGTCCTCCGGGATCCCTACACCGTACTCATCATCAAACGCCTGCAAAAGCTCGTAAAGATCCAGGGAATCTGCGCCGATGTCATCCTTAAAATTGGTTTCCTCGGTGATCTCCATTCCTTCTACGTTCAAGGTTTCCTTAATGATCTCGATAACTCTTTCTAACATAACTCTCTCCTTACCATTACATAGTAAAATAACGCTTCGAGTAGATTATAACGAAGCATTTCTGTCTTGTAAAGTACTCTGAAGGTTTTTACTCTTCTTTTTGCTCATCCAAAAGCATCTGGTAGATATCCCGCTTGGAAAGCCCTCTGTCTTTGGCTGCTTTTTTCATGGCTTCCTTCCGGTCCATCCCCTGCTCTTCATACCTTGCCACATGGTCTGTGATGGAGATATTTTCAAAGGCCGCCGTCTTTTCCGCTTCGATCTCTTCCCGGCTTTTTCCTTCCATCACCAGCACGTATTCCCCTCTGGGATCTTCGGTCTCATATTTTAAAATCCCCTGGGAAAGTGTGGTGGGAAGTATGGTCTCAAACTTCTTTGTCAGCTCCCTGCAGATGGTGATCCTTCGATCCCCCAGGGCTTCATACAAAAGCTTTAAGACCTTTTTCAGATCATGAGGTGCGGCGTACAGAATGATGGTACGCTTTTCCTTCCCAAGATCCTCCAGCACTTCCGACAGCTGCTTTTTATCCTCCGGCAAAAAGCCTTCAAATACAAAGCGTCTGGTAGAAAGACCGGATAAGGTCAGGGCTGTGATACAGGCTGCCGGACCCGGCAGGGATGTAACCGTTATGCCGTTTTCCTGACAAAGCCTTACCAGTACCTCTCCGGGATCGGAAATTCCAGGGGTTCCCGCATCTGTGATAAGTGCGATGTTTTTTCCCTGTCGCATCTGCTCTATAAGCTGGTAGGCTTTTTCTGTTTTGTTATATTCATGATAGCTGGTCATGGGAGTATGGATATCAAAAGCGCTCAGAAGCTTTCTGCTGTTCCTGGTATCCTCCGCCGCAATGAGATCCGCTTCCTCTAAGGTCTGTCGGATCCGCGGGGACAGATCCCCCAGATTTCCTATGGGAGTAGCACACAGATACAGCATTCCCTGTTTGTTCTCTTCCATAGCACTCCCTTCAATACTCCTTTTTCAGCTCCGTGGGCGATATGCCGCATCTGTCGCAAAATATCTGCCTGTCACTGTCGTTTCTGATCAGCATCTCTTCCCGGAAATGTCCGCTTTCCTTATCCTTAAATCCGGCCACCTCTTCTCCGGTACAGATACTGGCCCGGATCACAGGGTATTCCTTTTCCTTATCATATTCGATGGGTTTGGGTTTCTTTCTTCCGAACATCTCTTATTTCCTGATTGGGTATGGGTGATCAGATAACACGGATTGCTCCGCTGCCTTCGGCAACTTACGCAATCCTATTCTTGCCTCTGTTTGGGTATGGTTTTCCAGATAACACGGATTGCTCCATTGCCTTCGGCAACTTACGCAATCCTATTCTTGCCTCTGTTTGGGTATGGTTTTCCAGATAACACGGATT
>JAEEKV010000183.1 GCA_016282595.1 Lachnospiraceae bacterium | reverse complement strand
TAGTCCTTTTGCTTTCCTTGTTAAGTGCTATCACATCATCATCTGATGCTCTGAGGTAGTCTATAAACTCTGAAATCATCTTTGGAGTAACCTTGTCATACTCATAGCCGCTATCATTAAGAAACTCCCAATAAGTACGCAGATCACTTCCACTTGCCTTCAAAGTATTAAGGGCTTTGTCTCTCTGTCTTTGGAATTTCAGATAGTCATACACTGGCTTTACAATTCTCATCTCATTATCCAGTAGAACAACTATCTCCCTTCCTTCACGTTCTATAACATGTAGTTCCATGTATAAACTACCTCCGATACATTTATGATATGTATATAATGTTAAAACACTTATTATTGCTTTATATTATATCATATGCAGAACGTATGTTCAATACTTATTCTACTGTTAAATAATTATTTATATTCAATTTTTAAGGTACACATATTTTACAATGATATTTCTTAATAAACCCTTATATTTACTGAGTTTATATGGATATATTCCTATTTCGGCCTTCTATACATTAACTACTAAAGATAACATACCTTATCCTCCAACTCTTTTTCCATTCTGTCCCATTCCAGCTGGGAAAGATATCTCTCCAGCTGCTTTACGACACCCTGCTGCTTTGCATCCAGTTCATAGTCCTGAAGGGATGTCAGGATCATTTCCGCATTGTCGGCATCCATCTGATAGCAGTACTCCTTCAGCAGCGCCATGGCCTCCGTAAACTCTTCTTCGGGCAGTGCCTTCTTTTGCTCCTTTTCGGTATCGGTTACCTGTAGCAGGTTTTGCATACCTTCATACTGTGAAAGAAAGCTCTCATGGTTTTCCGTGATGGTACTGATATCCTGCTCCTCTGCAGCCGTCTCCAGCTTCAGGGCCAGATCCGAAAGCTGCTGGGCACCTACGATCCTTGCGGAGCTCTTAATGGCATGGGCTTCAATGCCGTAGCGTTCCCAATCCTCAGAGACATAGGCCTCCTTTAAATATCCGCTCTTTACGGAAATATCCTTTACAAAAACCTCCAGCACCTTATGAAAACTTTCCCTGCTTCCGCAATATTTGATACCGGCTTCTTCATCCACCCCGTACTGCTCCAGGCCTTTGGCCTGCACGGCTTCCTCCTTTGTATCCGGAGCCTCCTCCACCCAGCGGATCTTATCCGGAGGCAGATAGGAAAGCATTACCTGCTCCAGGCGCTTTCCGGAAACGGGCTTGGTAATATAGTCGTGGAACCCTTCCTGAATGAATCGCTCCCTGGCACCGAAAATGGCGTTGGCAGTCAGAGCGATGACGGGAACTCCGGAGGAAAGGTTTCCTTCCATTTCCTTCATGGCGTGCAGGGTCTCGATACCGTCCATCTTCGGCATTCTGAAATCCAGAAGAATGAGATCGTACCGGGTCTTTGCAACCATTTCAAGACACTCTTCTCCGCTACTGGCCTCATCAATCTGAATGCCGGTACTGGATAACAGCTCCCGCACCACAATATGATTCACCGGGGTATCATCCACCAGCAGGATCTTTGCATCCCCGGCGTAGAAGGGCCTTTGGGTCTCCTTGTCCTTATCGCTGTAAACCTGACGCTTGGAAAGGTCTCCCAGCTTTTCGCCTCCCACAATCTTCTGAGGAAGCGTTACCGTAAAGGTGCTTCCCTTTCCGTAAACGCTCTCCACACTGATATCGCCGTTCATCAGCGTAATGATCTGTCTGGTAATGGCAAGGCCCAGGCCCGTGCCTTCTATGGTCTTATTCTGGGCCATGTCCAGGCGATTGAATTTCTCAAAGAGCTTTTCCTGATCCTCAGGCTTGATACCGATTCCGGTATCCTTTACGCTCAGCATAAGCTGCACCTGATCCCCTTCAAGGGTTCCCCGCACCTTCAGTTGAACGGAACCGTTTTTGGTATATTTTACCGCATTGGTAAGCAGGTTCAGCAATACCTGTCTCAGCCTTACCTCATCTCCCATGAGATGACAGGGCAGAGCCGGATCCGCATCCAGCTCCAGGGCCAGGTCCTTTTCCGCTGCCTTCATCCGGATCATGGCGGTGACATCCAAAAGCACCGACGCCAGATCGTATTCGTGGTTCAGGATATCCATCTTTCCGGATTCGATCTTGGAAAAATCCAGGATATCATTGATGAGGGAAAGCAGGGTCTTTCCGGCGCTCTCTATGGTCTTGGCATAGCCCAGCACCTTATCGTTCTTGCTCTCCTTTAAGATCATCTCATCCATGCCCAGCACAGCGTTAATGGGGGTGCGGATCTCATGGGACATATTGGCAAGAAAACTGCTCATGGCCTCATTGGAGGCGATGGCCTTCTGCTCCTCGATCCTGGCAAGGCGGGATGCCTTTAACACATTGATAAACTCATTCTGGGATACCGGATTGGAGAAGAAAAAGCCCTGCATATAGTTGATGGAAAATGCATTTGCCATATCCACCTGTGCCTGATTTTCCACACCGGAGATAATGATCTTTTTCCCCATTCTGCGGATCATCTGGATGGAGCTTTCCAAAATGATCCGTCCGGTTTCGGAGGTCTCCGCCTCTCGAAGGATGGACTTATCAATCTTTACGGAATCGATATCCAAATGGAAGATGGAATGGATGTTGGAGTAGCCGATACCGTAATCATTTACCGAGAAGGAAAAACCGTATTCCCGAAGGGTGCCCATAAATTCCTTCAGGGCTTTAAAATCCGTGGCCGCTGCCGATTCCATGATCTCAAACACGATCTGAGAGGGATCGATGGTGTAGCGGGACACTATTTCGATGATATGGGCTGCATAGTTTTGCTGGATGCACTGCACCACCGACAGGTTAATGTGGAGATTTTCGATGCCCATCTCCACCGGGATACCACTGTTCAGGAATTTGCACACCTCTTCAATGACAAAATCACCCAGATCGAAGATGAGTCCTCCCTTTTCCGCCACCGGAAGAAATTCCCCGGGATAGATATCTCCCAGTTTTTCATCGTGGAATCGAAGAAGTGCCTCTCCGGAGCAGATATTCATGGTCTGGCTGGAATAGATGGGCTGGTAATACACCTCAAAGCACTGGTTCTTCAGTCCTCCTAATATGCTCTTTTCCAGTCTGGACTGCCGAATGATATAATCCAGTCCGCTGCCCTTGCACACATCCTCACCCGAACCATATCCTTTGGGAACCGGAGCGGAAAGAAGCATCATGATATCTTCCACCCCATGCAGATCCTCCGGGATCTTGGCAAAGAGAACCGCCGCATCAAAGGTATTGTTTCTCCCCTGAAAATCCCAGGGCTCCAGAAAGCGGGCACGGATCTTTCTGGCAAGCTCCAGATCCTTTTCCTCATCCGCACTGTCCCGAAGCAGCACAAAGGTTCCGGGTCCCACATAGTACAGGGATTCGGAATCTCCCACGCTCTTTAAAAATCCGCTTGTCATAATGGTGAGCCTCTCGATATTGGCCTGACCGATGATCTGCATCAGAGACAGGGGATTTTGCATTTTGATACAGATAATGGAAAAAGGTTGTCCGGCTTTTAAGGCCCTTTGAAGATCCTGCATCCAGGCGGTATGATTCAAAATATCCGTCCTCTGATCCCTTCTGGTATCCTCGTTTTCTACCACGATCATTACTGCCGTCAAAGCCAGGGCCTGACAGACCAGCTCGGTATGTACACCGGAGATCAACATCTGGATCACCGTTCCGATGGCTACCAGAACAAAGAAAAATACCAGCACCTGACGGATCCTGGGGGTCACTGCCGACCAGAAGAAAAACAGGATCACTACAGCTGCCAGGAAATAGATCATGCTGACTACATACAATACACCGACACCCCAGCTGCGGTGGTACTGGCAGTTCTCGGTATAGTAATAGATCCAGTGAGTCAGGGGATTGATGATGGCAAGAAGTGTCGTTGCATACATCGGTGCCTGATAGAAATATCGATGGGAACGTTTCAATCGTTTGTTGGCGCCTGTGATAATGGCAACATAGAAACAAAAGATCGGCGCCAATAAGGGATGGACAATGAAATAGATATATTGCATGAGAACCAGGACATCAAAGAGAAAGCCCGGCCCGGTGATGACCGGCTTGATCATGGCCGTGATCAGATTGCAAAAGGCTGTAATACACACATTCAAAAGCATCATAACAAACAGCATGTTCTGCGGTCGTTTGTGCCGATGCCGAATCAATGCATAATATAAACAGGAGATACAGATCAGGATGGTTGAGATCTGAAATCCAGCCCCATCAATTACAGTTGCAATATCGAATTGTCCCATATTACCCTCTCATATTTTCAGCCATAATCAGCTATAACCCTACTGAAAATCATACCATAAAAGGCCTGTTATCACAACGGCTTGTTTCCCCTTCTGCCCCCTGATCGATTCCCCTTTTTCTTCCCGGATCCGGACTGTTTTTTCCTATCCTTTCCCACGATCTTTCGCGGCGGGATCAGACACTTTTCCCCGAAGCCGATTAGGTCTTCCCTTCCGGCCTTCATCAGTGCTTCCTTTACCAGATCGTAGTTCTCCGGTTTCTTATACTGGATCAGGGCCCTTTGCATTGCCTTTTCATGGGGATTGCGGGGCACATAAACCTTCTTTCCGTCCCGAGGATCGATGCCCGTGTAGTACATCACCGTGGAAAGGGTGGAAGGCGTAGGATAAAAATCCTGTACCTGCTCAGGAATATATCCCATATCCCGGATATGCTCTGCAAGCTCTATCGCCGCCCTTAAATCCGACCCCGGATGGGAGGACATAAGGTAGGGAACCAGATACTGCTTCTTCCCCATTTTTTCATTGAGCCTTGCATAGCGCTCCGAAAAGCGGCGATAGACCGCATTCTTCGGCTTGCCCATCTTCTCTAAAACCTTGTCGGAAACATGCTCCGGTGCCACCTTCAGCTGCCCGCTGATATGGTAGGTGATAAGCTCTCGCAAAAAGGTATCGTCCTTGTCATACATGAGATAATCAAATCGGATACCGGACCGGATAAATACCTTTTTCACACCGGGCACCTTTCGAAGGGAGCGAAGCAGCTGCACATACTCTTTGTGATCCACAATGAGATTCTCACAAGGCTCCGGAAACAGGCATTGTCTGTGGGAGCAAACGCCGTATTTCTCCTGCTTTTTACAGGCCTTATGGTAAAAGTTGGCGGTGGGGCCTCCCACGTCGTGAATATAGCCCTTAAAGCCCGGCTGCTTTGTCAAAAGCTCTGCCTCCTGCAAAAGAGACTCCCTGCTTCTTGTCTGGATCATTCGTCCCTGGTGAAAGGTCAGGGCACAGAAGCTGCACCCCCCAAAGCACCCTCTGTTGGAAGCCAGGGAAAACTTGATCTCTTCTATAGCCGGGATCCCGCCCTTTTCCCTGTAGGAGGGATGGAAATCCCGCATATAAGGAAGGGCATAGACATCATCCATTTCCATCTGCGAAAGAGGCAGTGAGGGAGGATTCTGGACAATATATTGCTTGTTGGGATAGGGCTCTACCAGCCGCTTTGCCGTAAAAGGATCCGTGTTCTGATACTGGGTAAAAAAGCTTTTGGCATACAGCTTTTTATCCGCCTGCATATCCTCATAGGATTCCAATACCAGGGCATCGGAAAGCACATCCGGATCGCTTGTGCGAAATACGGTTCCCGCCACAAAACTGATATCCCTTACATCAATGCCGGAAGCCAGGGCATCCGCCAGTTCCACCACTGCCTTTTCCCCCATGCCGTACATGAGAATGTCAGCGCCGCTGTCCATGAGTACCGAACGCTTTAACTTATCGGACCAGTAATCATAATGGGCCAGTCTTCGCAGACTGGCTTCTATGCCGCCGATGAGGATGGGGGTCTTTTTATAGGTCCGGCGGATCAGGTTGCAATACACCACCGTTGCATAATCCGGCCGCATCCCCATAACCCCGCCGGGACTGTAGCTGTCCCTGTCTCTTCTCTTTTTGGAGACGGAGTAGTGATTTACCATGGAATCCATATTGCCTGCGGAAACCAGAAACCCCAGCCGTGGCTCACCATACTCGGTGATACTCTCATCCTTTTTCCAGTCAGGCTGTGGCAGCATGCAGACCGTATATCCCCGGGACTCCAGAACGCGGCTGATAATGGCAGGACCGAAAGACGGGTGATCCACGTAGGCATCCCCCGTCACGAATACAAAGTCCGGTTGCTTGATACCGGCCAGTTGCATCTCTTTTCTGTTGATGGGTAGGAATCCTGACATTTCTGATCCTCTTGTTCCTATGTTGCCGGCTACGGTGCGGATGCACTTCCGGTTCGCTTTCCGGTATATGGCGATCTTCTGGGAAAACGCAGGCCAAAGATACTGTAAATACACGGGCCGGGCCCAAATGCCATCCGGGCAATATGGGCCCTGAATCGCACATCCATGTGCGATTCTCCCTGATTATGATAATCTGCGTTTTCAAGAATCTCGGCCATCTACCGGGCTTGCGCCGCGTCCCGGAAGTCATCCGCCACCTTCCGCCGGCGTAGTACATACTTCAACAAATACATAAATCATCCGAGCAATATCATCCCGGTCAAAAACAATATGAGCAATATCATCCGGACAAAATTATCCGGATCAGCACCAATCGATAAACTGCATCAAGTCATCCTTATCTTGACAATATCTCAGGTGTTAAAATTGTTTTATCATCAATGAAGACAAATAAAAATATCAAATGACGCCCTGCATCTTAGACATATACCAAGCCAATATATGAATGGGCTGCTGGAAACTGCCGGATGTGATCCTGCTCTCCAACTCCTTTGGAGAAAGCTTGACTACATTCAGAAACTCGGTATCATCCAGACTCTGCCCTGCCACTTTTTTGCAGTTTTTCGCTACAAAGAGAATCGCGTAATTATCTGCAATCGTAGGATTGGACGGAACCGTCAAAAGGTGTGTCCAATCATCGGATTCATATCCGGTCTCCTCAGCCAGTTCCCGCTTCGCCGCTTCCAAGGCAGCCTCCGCTTCCTTAGCATCATCGATCTTTGCACCTTTTCTGCGGTATTCCAAGCCATCCGTTCTCTCGATCCCACCTGCACAAAACTCCAGAGTCACGGCTTCTATGCCCTGACGATACTGTCTGACACAGATCAGCTCTCCCGCCTCATCCTGCGCCAGGATCACCACAAAATCTCTTCGGCTGTAACTGTAAAAGGGTTCAAATTCACTGCCGTCCGGAAAGCGGTATTTGGATTTTCGAAAATCGATCCACTCATCCGTGACAAGGTGTTCACACTCCACCTCTTCCCAGATCAGATCTTTATCGTTTTGAATGTCTTTCATTTGGTTTGTTTCCTTTCCCTTTTCGTTCCTTTTCAGTATATCATAGATGTGATACAATGTTGCAAATAAGTTATACCACGCAAAGGAGACTTCTATGAACACAATTCAGGATATCATACAGCGCATCAATGACGGACAACTTGACGAAAGGCTTTTGGAGATCTATCAGACAAAAGAGCGGATCCCCCGGGAGAGAAAGAGACTCATCTCTTCCATTGCCGAGTTTTCTTCCCTCTTTCCCGATAACGGGGAAATCGAGATCTATTCCGCTCCGGGCCGCAGTGAGATCGGGGGCAATCATACGGACCATCAGCATGGTGAAGTCCTTGCCGCATCCATTACGGATGACGCCATCGCCATTGCTTCCAAAACCGACGCCTCCGAGATCCGTCTGCTTTCAAAGGGTTACCCTATGCTAACTATTTCCCTGGAGGATCTGCAAAAGGATGCCTATCCCGATGGCACCACAGAAGCGCTGATTGCAGGCGTTGCTGCAGGTATGAAGGACCGTGGCTTCGTCATCGGCGGCTTTGATGCCTTTGTAACCAGCGATGTCCTCTCCGGCTCCGGGCTGTCCTCTTCCGCTGCCTTTGAAACCCTCATCGGCTGCATTCTGTCAGGACTGTACAACGATATGAAGCTTTCCGATGTGGAAAATGCCATGATCGGTCAGTATGCGGAAAACGTCTTCTTCGGAAAGCCCTGCGGTCTTATGGACCAGATGGCTTGCTCGGTGGGAAGTCTTTGCCATATCGATTTTAAGGATCCTACAGATCCCGTAATTGAGCGCATCACCTTTGATCTGGACGGCGCAGGCTACGCTCTTTGCATCACAGATACCAAGGGCTCTCATGCGGATCTGACAGATGACTACGCTGCCGTTCCCGCGGAGATGAAAGCCGTTGCCGCTCTCTTTGACAAAGAGGTATTGATCGAGGTGACGGAAGATGAAATCCTGGAAAACGCAGCTAAGATCAGAAGTGAATGCGGGGACAGAGCCTTTCTTCGGGCCATGCATTTTTATGCAGAAAATAAGCGGGTGCAAAAGGAAGCAGCCGCTTTGAAAGCAAAGGATATGGATGGGTTCTTAAAGCTTGTAAAAGCCTCGGGAGATTCCTCCTATAAGTACCTGCAAAATGTTTATACCTCTCATGATCTGACACATCAGAATGTAGCCGTGGCCCTGATGCTCTCGGAGCAGATCCTGAGAGAAAATGGGGTTTGCCGGGTACATGGCGGAGGCTTTGCCGGTACCATTCAGGCCTTTGTCAAACAGGAGGCTGTGGATGAGTACCGCAGCAAAATGGACGCTTTCTTCGGAGAAGGCTCCTGCAACGTACTGGGAATCCGTAAATTCGGCGGGATCCGGATTGTATAAGGATCCCTTCTCAGATAAGCTGCATCACCACTGACAGATTCCCTCTTTTGCCGTCACTGGCCCTGTGGGAAAACAGAAACTCGGGATTACAGCAGGTGCAAAGATCCGGCATGGCAATATGCTCCTTTTGCATACCCGCATCCATCAGGGTATCCCGGCAGGCCGCGGCCAGATCCAAAAGGAAATGCTCTTCCCTTTCTGATGGCAAAAACCACGCCGCAGCCCTCCCCGGCCACTTTGCAAAAAAGGCATCCCGCACCGTCTGATCCACCTCATAACAGCTTTGACAGATGGAAGGACCGATGGCACAAAGCACATCCTCGGGATCGCTCTCATAAGCTTCTTTCATCCTTGTAAGGCAGATGGGACCGATGCCTGCCAAGGTTCCCTTCCAGCCACTGTGGGCCATGGCGATGGCACGGTGCTTCGGATCGTAAAACAACAGGGGAACGCAATCTGCATAGAAGGTCATCATGGGCAGCTTTGCCACATTGGTCATGAGGCCATCTACCCCTCTTTGCAAAACGCCGCCTCCCGCATCCTTCTCTTCTACCTGAAGGATGGTGGTCTCATGGATCTGATCCGATAAGACCAGTCTTTCTTCTTCATATCCAACGGCTTTTGCCAGGATCCTGTGATTCTCTTTGACACGCTCCGGATCATCTCCCCGGGAATAGCTTGTATTCATCTGTCCCAGACATCCCACGCTGACGCCCCCCAGTCTTGTGGATATTGCAGCGATCAACGGATACCCCTCAAAGATCCGGTAAGTCAAATAGGTAACACCATCCTTTTGGATGGTGTTTGTCGTTCTTTCAGGTATGCGAAATCGAATGTTTTCCATACATCGATACTCCGTCAGTCAGATTGTGTTTCAAAAAAATATATGTTATCGTATAAGGGAATTGATTACGGGAAATCGCTCCCCTATTACCCGAGGTAACATTATGGCAAGAAAACGACTCAGCCAACTTTTCTGCATCCTTTTATCTGTGCTTTTATGTGGCTGCGGGCACGTAAAAAATCCCAAACAACTTCTTCGCACAGCCAGAGCCTCCCACGGCTCCTGTACCCTTGTGAGCAAAACAGAAGATCCGGACAAGACTACCATCGTGGTCAGGGACAAAAAGCAGGGCTTTACCTACACCCTTACCAGCCGCATGCAGGACATCAACATCGATGGATCCTCCTTCGGTTCTTTTCAACAGACATCGGACAGCTTTGATGAAAGCCTGATCGGTTATGTGATCTCCGAGACCAAAACCGATCTGGATGCGGTCTGTCAAAAATACAATGCCACTTATGAGAGCCGCTCTGTCTTTGATCTTGTCATGTCCATAAAGCTTCATGGTGACAGTTCTTTCGATGATGCAAAGGCTGTTGCCGAAGAATGCGCTGCCATCATCGCCCCCTATAATATCAAAGATCGCCTGAATTATAAAGAGATCCGGGTGGATCATGAAGACGACACCCATTTCGGCAGCATCCGGTTTCCGGATCTGACCTTCCGCGATCCCGAAAGAGAAAAGGAAGATATCTATGACGACATCGCTCTGACCTACGATCCGGATGCTGTCTTTGTACGAAAGGAAACCAAAACCTTTGCCGATACTTCCCTTCCTCTGGACCGGGTATCAGGCTCCGATGAGAGCAACTCTCCCAAATCCAATACGGATCCGGTAACCTTCTACTACTATGAAGTGGAAGGCGAAGAATTCTACGTATGCGATTTTCTGGACAGACAGACCGGCACCTTCTACAATAACTACAACGATGCGATATCTCCCAAACGAAAGAGCCGGGTTCATTTCAGTTTCCACTTAGGCAAGTGAAAAACGAAGCCGGGAATAACGTTTACTTCCCAAGTACCTCTGCCGCTTCCTTCAAAAGATCCACAATGGGCAGATGCTGGGGACATACTCCCTCGCACTGTCTGCAGCCGATACAGTCGGATGCCTTTCCGCTTCTCTGGGTCAGGCCTTCATAGAAGTTCTTGCTGCGCCAGTCATCGGGATAACGTCTGAGGGTATTGATGGTACGGAACACATCCGGGATGCTGATCTTCATCGGACATCCGTCGCAGCAATACTTGCAGGCGGTACAGCCGATCTGTGGCGTATCCAAAAGCATCTCCGTCACCTTTGCCACCGCAGCCTGCTCTTCTTCACTGAGCGGTTCAAAATGCGTAAAGGTCTTCAGATTATCCGCCATCTGCTCCTCATCGGACATACCGGAAAGGATGGTCATAACGCCGTCCAGGGAGCCAACATAGCGAAGTGCCCAGGAGGCTGCGGATCTGTCGGGATGAATATCCTTATACACCTGTTCCATCTCCGGCGGCAGATTGGCCAGCATACCGCCACGCACCGGCTCCATGATGATGATGGGAATATTTCTCTTATGGAGAATGTCATACAGTCTTCCGGAACGTACCACGGGATTGGTCATATCCGCGTAGTTCAATTGGATCTGTACAAATTCCACCTCCGGATGCTTGTCCAGGATCTGCTCCAAAAGCTCCGGACTTCCGTGGAAGGAAAAGCCAAAATGCCTGATCTGACCGGCCTCTTTTTTCCGAAGGCCCCAGTTCCATGCGTCAAACCGCTCCATCACCTCGTAGTTATTTCCCTCTTCGAGAGAGTGCAGCAGATAAAAATCAAAATACTCCACGCCGGCCCTTGTCAGCTGCTCCTGGAAAATACGCTCTATATCCTCCGGCGCTCTCAGCTCCCACCCCGGAAGCTTGGTTGCCAGCATAAAGCTTTCTCTCGGATGGCGCTTTACCAGCGCTTCTCTTGCCTCCACCTCTGACAGACCGCTGTGATAGACATAGGCTGTATCAAAATAGTTCAGCCCTGCCTCCAAATACGCATCCACCATCCGGCAAACCTGCTCATGGTCAATGACGCCGTTTTTTTCCGGCAGTCTCATCAGACCGAACCCCAGTTTCGGCATTTCATTTACCTGAATACTCATATGCAATTACCCCCTTCTTTTTTACACAAATGTGTATCTTTATACTACCCGACCCCCCTGTCAGTTGCAATCCTTTTTTTAGTTCAATTTCCTTCATGTTACGTTCCTCCTAATACTGCAAATTACAGTTTGATCTCTGTTTATAACACCGCAGTTTTTCGGTTTCGTTGTAATAAATCTATCTGAAAACAGAAAAAGCACACCCTGTGTTATCACAAGGTATGCTTTTTTCTCTTACAAAATACATTCCATCCCCGTTTTTTGGATCTGCATGCCGACAGACTCGTAAAAACGTCTGGCACTGTCATTGCCCTCCCAGACATTCAGCGTGATATTGTAACAGCCATTTTGTCTTGCAAAGTCTGTCACATACTCATAAAGGGCCCTTCCTATCCCCAGCCCCCGTGCGTTTTCATCCACGCACAGATCATCGATGTAAAGGGTTTTGATATCCGTCAAAACGTTATCTCCCAGATGCTGCTTGAATATGCAAAAGGCATAGCCCCGGGTGATATCCTCTTCATCGGCGCCAACGAAGATGGGCCGCTCCTCATCAGCCATGATCTCCAGGATCTGCTCATCTGTATATTTCCTGCCGATGTTGAAAAGATCCGGCCGGATCTCATGATGCACCAGATCCACTTGATTCAAAAGCTCCTTGATTCTCTCCAGATCCTTCGGCTCAGCTCTTCTGATCTTCATCTTCCTCTTCCTCAGTTACACACACAAGGTGCAGCTCATCCAGCTGCTTCTGAGTAACACCGGAGGGTGCATCCATCATCAGGTCAGCCGCATTTTTGTTCATAGGGAAGGTGATCACCTCGCGGATGGATTCCTCTCCCGTCAGCAGCATGATCATACGATCCACACCCGGTGCAGCGCCTGCATGGGTAGGTGCGCCGTAGGTAAATGCGTTATACATGGCAGGGAATTTTGCCTTGACATCTGCTTCCCCGAGACGAACCATCTCAAAGGCCTTTACCATGATCTCCGGATCGTGATTTCTGACAGCACCGGAGGCTGACTCATAACCGTTAATTACAAGATCATACTGGAAGGCGGTAATGCTCAAAGGATCTACCTCGCCCTTTGCCGCTTTTTCCAGAATCTCCAATCCGCCGTTGGGCATGGAGAAGGGATTATGACAGAATTCCAACTCACCGGATTCCTCTCCGATCTCATACATGGGGAAATCTACGATCCAGCAGAACTGATACTGCTCTTTATCCATATGCTCGGGGCAAAGGATACCCAGTTTGGAACGAAGAACACCTGCGGTTTTTTGTGCCACTCCAAGGGGTCCTGCTGCAAGGCCTACGAAATCTCCTGCCTTCAGGCCCAGGGCCTCGATCACCTTGTCTTTTATGGGCTGTACGAATTTGGAGATACCGCCTACGATCTCACCGTTTTCATCCAAACGGAACCAGAAGGTCTTTCGCGCCGTCTGAACTTCCACATCCGCTACAAGCTTGTCGATCTGCTTGCGGGTTGCCTGAAAACCGCTGACTACAACTGCTTTGATTTTTGTATCTTCCGCTTCTTCAAAAGGACCGAAGCCGATACCCTTTAATACATCCGTGGCATCCACAAGCTCTAAGTCAATACGAAGATCCGGTTTATCGGTTCCGTATTTTTCCAGCGCCTCAAGGTAAGGGATTCTCTTAAAGGGTGCGGGGGTGATCCTGTCATAAATACCGTATTTTTCAAAAACAGGAACCAGCACTTTTTCCAAAACCGCTAACACATCATCCTGGTTAGCAAAGGCCATTTCCATATCCATCTGATAAAATTCACCGGGAGTACGATCGCCTCTGGCATCCTCATCTCTGAAGCAAGGTGCGATCTGGAAATAACGGTCAAACCCGGAGGTCATCAAAAGCTGCTTGAACTGCTGGGGAGCCTGGGGCAGTGCATAGAACTTACCCGGATGCTTTCTGGCGGGAACCAGATAGTCTCTTGCACCCTCCGGTGAGGAGGCGGTCAGGATGGGAGTGGTGATCTCCAAAAAGCCTTCCTCTGTCATGAGCTTTCGAAGCTCTGCAACTACATTACAGCGAAGTACGATATTCTTCTTTACCTCAGGATTACGAAGATCCAGATAGCGATATTTCAGGCGCAGATTCTCATCTGCCTCTTTGCTTCGGTTGATCTCAAAGGGTAGCTCGTTGTTGCGGTTCTTTCCCAAAACGGTTACGCTTTCGGGAACCACTTCGATATCCCCGGTGGGGATCTTGTTATTCTTATTGCTGCGCTCACGGACCGTTCCTGTGATCTGAATGGTGGATTCCTTGGTAATATCCTTAAACTTCTTTACCATCTCCTCATCTTCCACCACCAGCTGGGTGGTTCCGTAGAAATCCCTCATAATGGCGAAGGCCAGGTTGCCGCCTACCTCACGCAGGTTTTCCATCCATCCGCAGAGGGTTACTTTTTCGCCCACGTCTGATTGTCTGAGTTGTCCACAATTGTGTGTCCTTGATTGTGTCATGTTCTTATCCTCTTTTCACTTACTTCTTTTCATAGTCAAAACGACTATCCAATAGTATAAAACATATTTCCTGCGGTTTCAATGCCTATCCGTTTTTCCGAAAAAAACAGCCGATTCCGAAGAATCGACTGTCATAATAATAGTTGCTATGCTTATCTTAATCCTGGGTCTGTGAAAACTCGTTTTTCAAAATTCTGATGTTTCCGTTTGTATCATAATCAAAATAGATATTCATGGTACCGAGGACATCCATTTTTCCGCCCTCTTTGCTTTCAATTCCCAATGCGGCACGGATACAATTATTTCCATCCAGCTGAACACCTTCGATCTCCCAAAGACCCCAGTCCGCAGTTGTACCGAATTCATCTCCCGGTTTGTACCGATCGCCTACCAGGAACTCTTTGGCCACGGCCCCGAGACCGGATTCCCCTTCCCTTTCCAGCATGTCTTCATAATGTTTTTTCACATTGATGGTAATGGTATCCGTACCTTCCAATGCCAGATTCAGGGTATCAGGATTCTCTCCCACCGTCACCTTTACCGGAAAGGCATTGCACTGATCGCCGTTACCATCTGTCTGGCCGAAATCCGTTGTGTTTTGCAGCGCGGTCCAGGAATCACCTTCCTGCTTTAATACCACAAACTCCTCCAGAGGCATGGAATTTACATGGGGCATCACCCGAATAAGAATCTCCGGTTTGCCGTCTCTGTCCAGATCCATGCTCCAGCTGTCAAAATCACAATACAGCACATGGGATCCCTGATAGATGTTTTGGCCGTTCAACTCTAAGGACCAGAGGATGGAGGTTTCATCATCTTCCGTCATTTCCTCTTCTGTCAACTGGTGGCAATAGATATAATCCTCTTCACCGTTTGCGTCAATGTCAGCACTGTAAACCACATCCCCGACGCATGCTTCTCTCTTGGATACGGGATCCACTCTTACGGCCTTGGCGTCTGCATCTATAGTGCTCTCAGCTTCTGTTTCCGTAGCAGGCTCTGCTTCCATCAGCTTCATATCCCCGTTGTCTGTTTCTACAACCTGCAGATCGGCAGACTCCTCACTTTGCTCTGTTTTATTATCCTGTGCCACAGCAGTGTCTGCTTTTCTGGGGCTTGTTAAAAAGCATACTGCCATTACCATACAGCCGGCAAGTGCCAGCATAACGATCCAAATTGCGGGTTTCCTATAATTGAATATTCCTTTCACTCTTTCCTTCACTCCTATCTCTCCGAATGCTACCGGACAGGCTGCGATCCGGCTCGCCGGATTACTGAGCAAAAGCAGTGTCTGGGAATAGTCCGCCTTACTCTCCCTGTCCATATCTCTAATGACTCTTTCATCACAGGCCATCTCCAGATCTCTGCTAAAGAGGATATAAGCGATCCAGCAGAGCGGATTAAACCAGTGAACAGCAAGGAGAAAGAAACCCAGCGGCTTCCAAAGGTGATCCCGTCTTTTCAGATGTGCCCTTTCATGGGCCAGTACGAAACGCTTCATACTGCCACGTAAAAACCCGGGCAGATAGATCATGGGACGAAGGATTCCCAAAATAAAGGGATATTGAATCTCGTCACAGATCCGCACGTTTCTTCCGGTCTTAACGGAAGCGGCAACGTAGTGTTTCAGACGCAGGTAGGAAAAAAGCGCCTGTGCCATCATTACGCAAAAGCCTACAAGCCAGATGACTGTCAGGATGCGGATGGGGTCGGTGACATTTGCTTTCACATTCGCTTTCGCATCGGTCAGTTCAGTAGTTTCAGTTCTGTTGGAAGCATCACTGTTACCAGCTTTCATTGCTTCTTCCAACCATCCTGCTTCAAAACTACCGTCGACCAGATTTGCTCCGACTGCTTCCATAGTTCCGGCTGTATTCGCAGTTTCATCTGTTTTAGACTGCTGCGTTCCGGCATACTGCTCCGAATTCTCAGTTTTAGATGCAGTACCCAAGGCTTCCTTTACGGTCTGTGCGTCCTCTGACTCCGTCACAAAAAAGTTAGCAGTAGGCAACTTTTCCGCTGCAGGCATTAGACTGAAGGGACTCTCCAACGTCACCGGGCATAAAAGCCTGATGGCTACCAGCGCCCAGAACAGACAACTGATCCACTTCGGTGCCTTCCGAAACAAAACGCGAAGGAGCATCACCGCCAGGATCAACAAACCTGCATACAGGCTTAAATTCAGTATCTTTAGAAACAACTGATTCATGCTACTTCTTTCCTCCGCTTCTGAAGGCATCAATGAGACTTTGGATCTCATCCGCTTCTTCGCTTGTCAGGTTTTTCTTGGACACAAAGGCTGCTACAAAGGCCGGAAGGGATCCCGAAAAGGACTCCTCCACAATCTGCCTGCTTCTGTCGGAATAGAAGTCTTCCTTAGAGATCAGCGAGGTTACCACGCCATTCTCATTTTGCAAAAGACCCTTTTCACAAAGCTTGCGAAGCACAGTATAGGTGGTTGGCTTTTTCCAACCCAGCTGCTTTTCACATACCTTTACAAGATCACCGGAGCCGATGGGTTCATTTTCCCACACAATGTCCGCAAAGCGTTCCTGTACGGCTCCTAATTCTAAATCTGCCATTATCTTTCTCCTTTTAGGGTTTATCCGGATAAACCTCTCGGTTCTGCTTTAGTTTATTCCAATAAACCAAATATGTCAAGGGGAAATTTTACTTTTACAACAAATCACTCATGGAGCTTATATTCTGTATCCTCATCTATGATCGAAAGCATACTCTTTGCTACCCTTGGATCATCATCAATTTTCTACGCTTAAGCGTTTATTTCTCTGGCAATCACATGCTATAAAGAGGCTAACAGCTTGTAGGTTTCCCTGTAGAGGTTCATTCTTCCCTCATCCAATAAATAATCCAGATCTCTTT
This sequence comes from Lachnospiraceae bacterium, assembly GCA_016282595.1. Taxonomy (GTDB): domain Bacteria; phylum Bacillota; class Clostridia; order Lachnospirales; family Lachnospiraceae; genus RGIG7926. The sequence continues at coordinate 425 of JAEEKV010000183.1, read as the reverse complement.
TGGTTTTTTCATCTCGTAAGAGTTCCGGTCCCCAGGGTGCATATCTGGTACCTGCATCCAGGATCACTTCCTGCTCATAGTCTTTGAAGGTCTTTCCCCTGTTATAGCTTCTTCCTACGCTGTCTGTTGCTGCATCCATACAGTCAGCTATCGTAACGATGTCTGTGATGATCTTAACGGGACTTTTACCGCCGTTAAATCCCATGGGATATCCTTTGCTGCCGTCATACCATAGATGATGCCCTCTTGCAACTTCTGCATATCTTTGTGTGGACTGATGCTTCATAAGCAGATGATATCCGATATCCGGATGCTGCTTTACAAGGTCAAACTCCATATCCAGAAGCTTTCGTCCGTAAACAAAGATCGTGTCTATGATCATAAGTTTCCCGAAATCATGACAAAGGGCAGCATGATAAGCATAC
>JAEEKV010000022.1 GCA_016282595.1 Lachnospiraceae bacterium | reverse complement strand
TTTGACAGAGCGGTTCCGGCAGTGGATGGAAATGTGCTTCGCATCCTTGCAAGGCTATGGGGAGATGCGTCGGATATTGCAGATCCCAGAGTGAAGAAGGAATTTTCAAAAGCCCTTTCTGCCTATATACCCAAGGATCGCCCGGGAGATTATAACCAGGCGCTCATTGAACTGGGGGCTATGGTCTGTGTACCCAACGGAAAACCCAAGTGTGAAGAATGTCCCTGGAAGGGAATCTGTGTTGCAAAAAAAGAGGAGCGCATAGACACCCTTCCCGTGAAAAGTAAAAAGAAGGAGAGAAGCATAGAGAAAAAGACGGTGCTTCTGATCCGGGACGGAAATCACGTTCTTCTTCACAAAAGACCAAAGAGCGGGCTTTTGGCAGGAATGTATGAGTTTCCCATGGCAGATGGATGGGTCTCACAGACTAAGGCCAAGGAGCTTGTGACAGAGCTTGGCTTTTCGCCTATGCGTGTCAAAAAGAGCGTAGAGGCTGTCCACATTTTTACCCACAAGGAATGGCATATGCATTCCTATGAGATCAAGGTGGCGGATACAATACCGGAAAACAGGGCAGAAAAAACTCCCTGGCAGGAGTATGTACTCATCCCGCCCCGGGAGCTTGAAAGATCATATCCTCTTCCCTCAGCCTTTAAGGCTTTTCGGGAGATCATCGGCTGAAGCTTTTCAGCCGTTTTTCTTTTCAGTGGAATCTCCGAAGGTTCAAGACGTCCTCACCGCAGGTAAAGGACAGTTCCTTGTGAAAGCCCAGGTGTTCGCCGTCTGTATGGCAGCACAGGGGCCTTTGAGTTACAATGCGGATTTTGGAAGCTTTGTAGTGATGGACGCCCTTTTTCCCATAGTGCTTTCCGGTCAGTACGGAAGGCAGGATGACGGGAACCATGAGCTTGGGAATATTTCCCACGATGCAGATATCCAACAGCCCGTCGGAGGGATCCGCATCCGGTGCAAAGGGGAAGCCGCCGCCTTCGTGAGATACATTCATAAAGGCTGCCAGCAGGAAGGAGTCAAAGGTAATGGGCTCCTGATCATCCAGGTAGAGCTTACAGCCGCAGGGCTTTAAGAAGATAAACTGCTTCAGAGCAATGGCAGCGTAAACCAGTTTCCCAAGGCCAATCCGATTCAGCATGGCCTTCATGGGGGAGTGCTGAGCTTCATGGCAAACAGAAGCGTCATATCCGATGCCTGCAGAGACGGCAAAACGTCTCTTTTTTGTGCCAAAATATACGGAAGGCAGGTCAATGGGTGTAGTTCTTCCCTTGTCCCCCATGGCGTAGATGGCATGGATGGGATCGTGGGAAAGCTCCAGGGATCTGGACAGATCGTTGCTGGTTCCCGAGGGAAGATAGGTCAAATAGGTGTGGGTCAGATCGCTGATCCCGTTAATACAGTGATTGAGGGTTCCGTCACCGCCGATAACCATCAGGTGATTAAACTGGGCAGTATTTTTATATAGGGCCGGATCGGTGAGCTTGCGGACCTGCTTGGAGACATCCGCTGACGATGCGGTATTGTGTGCGATATAGGTAACCTTCGCCAGATTTAACAGTCTTTTCAGGGAGTACCAGCTTTGCTTTCCTTTACCGGAGCCGCAGCTGGGATTGATGATGATATGGTACATAACAGCCTCCGTATCAGATATTTTTTCCTTCCACAGTGTATCACAGAATTGCCTGAGGGGACACAAAAATATCAAAACACCCCGGTTTTTCATCTTTCTTCGAAAATAGTATTTTCCTATTGATTAAAAAGTGTTATAATATTCGCCGTGTAGCTTTTCGAGCAAAAATACGAAAAGAAATGAAAATATAGGAGGATTCAAAGATGTATTCACTTGAGCAGGTAAAACTGGTTGATCCCGAAGTAGCACAGGCGATTGTTGATGAGCAGAATCGTCAGAACAGTCACATTGAGCTGATCGCTTCCGAGAACTGGGTAAGCAAAGCTGTTATGGCAGCAATGGGAAGCCCTTTGACGAACAAATATGCAGAGGGTTACCCGGGAAAACGTTACTATGGCGGATGTGATTGTGTGGATGTGGTAGAGGATCTTGCCAGAGAAAGAGCTAAGAAGCTCTTTGGCTGTGATTATGCCAACGTTCAGCCCCACTCCGGTGCACAGGCTAACATGGCTGTATTTTTCGCCATTCTGCAGCCCGGCGATACCTACATGGGTATGAACTTAGATCACGGCGGACATCTGTCCCACGGCTCACCGGTGAATATGTCAGGTAAATACTTTAACTGCGTACCTTACGGTGTGAATGATGACGGTTTCATCGATTATGATGAAGTGCTTCGCATTGCAAAAGAGTGCAAGCCCAAAATGATCATCGCAGGTGCCAGCGCTTATGCAAGAAAGATTGATTTCAAGAAGTTCCGTGAGATCTGTGATGAGGTTGGTGCAGTTCTCATGGTAGATATGGCTCATATCGCAGGCCTTGTAGCGGCAGGCGTTCATGAAAGCCCCATTCCTTATGCTGATGTGGTAACCACCACAACTCATAAGACCCTGCGAGGACCCAGAGGTGGTCTGATCCTTTGCAACCAGGAAGCAGCTGACAAGTACAACTTTAACAAGGCTATCTTCCCCGGTATCCAGGGTGGCCCTCTGATGCACGTTATCGCAGCAAAGGCTGTTTGCCTTAAGGAAGCTCTTTCCGATGAGTTCAAGGCATATGGAAAGCAGGTTGCCGACAATGCACAGGCACTTGCAAAGGGCCTTATGGACAGAGGCATCAAGATCGTTTCCGGCGGAACCGATAACCATCTGATGCTGGTAGATCTGACCAACTTCGGTCTGACCGGTAAGGCAGTAGAAAAGCTTCTGGATCAAGCACACATTACAGCAAACAAGAACACGATCCCCAACGATCCTCAGTCTCCGTTTGTAACCAGCGGTATCCGTCTTGGTACTCCCGCAGTTACCTCCAGAGGTATGAACACCGAGGATATGGACAGGATCGCAGAAGCCATCGCACTTGTGATCAAGGGCGGCGAGGAAAAGGTTGGCGAAGCAGCTGCCATCGTTGAGGAGCTGACAAAGAAATATCCGCTGATCTGATTTCAATAGAAGAAAAGATACAAAAAGAAACAAAGGGGACATGATATGGTAAAGGTAGCAGTACTCGGCTACGGTACCGTAGGAAGCGGTATCGTAGAGGTAATTAAGACAAATCAGAAACTGATCGATGAAAGAGCAGGACAGGAAGTAGATATTAAGTACATCCTGGACCTCCGCGATTTTCCCGGGGATCCCTATGAGAGCCTTGTGGTACATGATGCAGAGGTGATCCTGAATGATCCTGAGGTGTCTGTCATCGCAGAGGCAATGGGCGGTATCGAGCCGGCATTTACCTTTACCAAGAAGGCCCTTTCGGCAGGCAAGAGCGTTTGCACCTCCAACAAAGAGCTGGTGGAAAAGCACGGCGCAGAGCTTTGCAAGCTGGCAAAAGAGAACAACTGCAACTATCTCTTTGAAGCCAGTGTAGGTGGCGGAATCCCCATTCTCCGTCCCCTGGTTAGCAGCCTGACCGGAGATCATATTGATGCGGTAACCGGAATTTTGAACGGTACCACCAACTACATTCTGACGAAGATGGATGAGGATGGTTCCGATTTTGATGCGGTACTCAAAGAGGCACAGGAGATGGGATATGCAGAGCGCAATCCCGAGGCGGATGTGGAAGGCTATGATGCAGGCCGCAAGATCGCCATTCTGGCATCCCTGGTTACCGGTAAAAATGCAAGCTTTGACAAGATCTATACGGAAGGCATTACCGCCATCCGTCCTGAGGATTTTGCTTATGCAAGAGCCATGAAGAAGATGATCCGCCTCCTTGCCATTTACCGTGAGAAAAACGGTGCCTTCTATGCTTATGTGGCTCCGGCTATGATCGGACGTGACAATCCGCTTTACGGCGTAAGGGATGTCTTCAATGCCATCCTGGTTCACGGCAACATGCTGGGAGATGCTATGTTCTACGGCGCAGGTGCAGGCAAGCTGCCTACGGCCAGCGCAGTTGTGGGAGATGTGGTAGATGCAGTCAGATCCCTGGGCAAAACCCTGCCGGGTGGCTGGGTAGAAGAGGAGCTGGAGCTGACAGACCACAGAGTACGGAAAAAACGCTTTTTGGTGGTTGTAGCAGAGGAGGAAGCAGAAACCTTCTTGCAAGTCTTCGGCACTTGTGATAAGATTGACGCCGGACTGAAAGGCGAAATCGGATTCTTAACAAAGGAAATGGATGAGATCGCCTTTGAGGAAAAGAGTTCAAAGATCAACAACGTGATCACCAGGATCCGTGTTGAGGACTGATAATCAGCCAAATACCCTCTAAAGGGCAAAAGGAGTAATCGAGGAGTTATGAAAAAAGTAGTAAAATTCGGCGGCAGTTCCCTGGCCAGCGCGGAGCAGTTTGAAAAAGTGGGAAAGATCGTCAAGTCTGACAAGCACAGGGTTTATGTAGTACCCTCCGCTCCCGGAAAGCGTTATGACGGCGATACCAAGGTAACGGATATGCTGTATGCCACCTATGCGCTGGCATCGGAGAAGAAGCCCTTTGATAAGGAACTGAACGCTATCAAGAGTCGTTATCAGGAGATCATCGATGGATTAAAGCTTAAGACATCCTTGGATGATGAGTTTAAGACCATCGCAGACAATTTTGCAAATGCAGTAGGCAGCGATTATGCAGCCAGCCGCGGAGAGTACCTGAATGGTATTCTGATGGCAGCCTATCTGGGATATGATTTTATCGATGCTGCAACCGTGATCTTCTTTAAGGAAGACGGCACCCTTGACAGCAAAAAAACCCAGCAGGTGCTTTCGGAAACCCTGAAGGAGCATCCCAAGGCAGTGGTACCCGGCTTCTACGGTGCTTTGCCGGATGGATCGGTACATACCTTCTCCCGTGGCGGCTCCGATATTACAGGTTCTTTGGTAGCAAAGGCCTGCAAAGCAGATGTGTATGAAAACTGGACCGACGTTTCCGGATTCATGGTAGCAGATCCCAGGATCATTCCCAATCCGGAGAGCATCGAGACCATTACCTACAGAGAGCTTCGAGAGCTTGCTTACATGGGGGCAGGCGTACTTCATGAGGAAGCAATTTTCCCTGTGAGAAAAGAAGGAATCCCCATCAACATCCGCAACACCAATGCACCGGAGGATGAGGGAACCTGGATTGTGGAAAGCACCTGCCAGAAATCCAAGTATGTCATTACGGGTATTGCAGGTAAGAAGGGCTTCTGTGCCATCAATATTGAAAAAGACCGGATGAACTCCGAGATCGGCTTCGGCAGAAAGGTGCTGCAGGCCTTTGAGGAACAGGATATCTCCTTTGAGCATGTTCCTTCCGGTATCGATACCATGACCATCTTCGTGCATCAATCCGAGTTTGCACAGAAGGAGCAGAAGGTACTTGCAGGAATTCACAAGCTGGCTGAGCCGGATTACATCGATATGGAAACGGATCTGGCCCTTATCGCCGTTGTGGGACGTGGTATGAAATCTACGAGAGGTACTGCAGGCCGCATCTTTTCCGCACTGGCACACGCCAATGTCAATGTAAAGATGATCGACCAGGGATCCTCCGAGCTGAACATCATCATCGGCGTTAAAAATGAGGATTTTGAAGCTGCCATTCGCGCTATCTACACCATCTTTGTAGATACACAGCTTTGATCCCGGAAAATAAATTAGAAAAATCGAAATGAAAAATGATATCGTCCTCTGACGGGACCTGCAGCTTTCAAAAAAGCAGCAGGGAGTTGTCCCGGATCAGGGGACGATTTTAGTTTAGAAAACGTTTGATGGTTAAATTGTTCTAACAATTAAACGTTTGAGATAAAATAGTAAAAAAATATAAGAAAAATATAAAAATTGTGTTGACAAAATACTTGGGATAGTGTATATTCTATTCATACAAAACATTTACATAGATGAGCTTTACAAACCTGATGGAAGGAGGTACACTCCACCGGCAACTGAAGCTTAACTCAAACAAAGTCGTTGTGGTTAGTACAGAAAGAATTCGCAGTAATGGAATAACTGATCCAGGGCAGTTTCTTCGGACCGATCGTACGCTAGGCAGGAGAGCAGGGACCCGACAAGATCGACCTACTGCAGCATGAGAAGATGCAAAAGGACTAGACTGGAACGCATACAACAGAATATGGAGGTAGGTCCCATGGACGGAATAGTTAATTAGCGGGCGTCTTTCGAATCGAGAGACGTCCGCTAGTTCTGTCTGTGAATTTTCTATGTCTTTTACAAATGCGGTTGACATAATAGTTTGTTCGCTGTATAGTAATGTCGCGGTGATGTCTAAAAATCCCGTATTCACAGGAAAAAAGGGGAATCATCAGTGAGTTTACAGCAAAACGAAAATGAAGATCGCGCCGAACAAAGGCGTAAAAAAAGAAGAAAAGAGCAGATCACTGCCATCGGTATCGCTGCAGGTGCCGTCCTGGTGGTGGCCCTTGTTTTAGTCCTTGTCATAGGCGGACTGATAAGAGTGTTCTCCAAAGGAGACCAGAAGCAGGCCGTGAAGCAGGAGCAGACTCAGGCTGCAAAGGAAGAAGAGGCAGCGGACGAGGTTGCTGATGCATCTTCCGCGAAGGAAAAGGAAGAAAAAGAGCCGGAGCAGAAAGAGGAAGTATCCGAGGAAGTATCCGAGGAAGCATCTGAGACCACAGAGGATCAGGCTGCATCCGAAGAAGCGGAGGCATCTGAAGATACAGGCTCTTCTGACGAAGCCGAAGCTGAAGAGGCAGATAGCGACTCGGAAGCGGATGAAAAGGAAGAAGAGGATAAGAGTACAGAATCCCTTTGGGAGAATGATGAGGAGGATGCACAGCTGGTAGCCCAGATCGAATCTGAGATCGCTCAGATGACGGTAGAGCAAAAGGTAGCGAAGCTCTTTATCGTTTCCCCCGGACAGCTTTGCGGAACAGAGATCGAGCCTAAGGATGTGGGAAGCAGGTTCAGCGAGATGATGAACAACTATCCTGTGGCCGGTATTCTATTGAAGAAGGAAAACATCGGTACGGAGGAAGAGTTTTCCTCCATGCTTTCTAATCTTAGATTGATGATGCCCCAAACCACCCTTTTAACCATTGAGGATCAGGGCGGGGAGGAAAGCCCCTTTGTAGTCAGAGGCATTACGGAGAATGTCATGGCATCCGAAAAAGAGATTGGTGAAAGCCTTGGCAATGCAGGGGCCTACAGCGCCGGAATTTCCATCGGCAGCCAGCTTAGGACCTATGGCATTAAGCTGAATCTGGCACCTACGGTGGATGTTTCGGAAACCGCCAACAGCTTTGCGGCAAGAACAAGCTTTGGCAAGGATATGGACACCAATGCGGAGCTGGGAAAAAATATGATCCGCGGAATGAAGGACCAGGGAATCATCTGTGCGGTAAAATCCTTCCCGGGGTACGGAGATGTGGCGGATGACGGCAGTAAGGGCCAGGTGTTATCCAATAAGAATAAAGAGCAGCTGATCGCGGCTTCCAAACCTTATCAGGAAGCGGTTAAGGCGGGAGCGGATATGGTGATGATCTCTCATGTGGGACTTCCGAAGATCCGCGGAGATCAGAGACCTGCATCCATGTCAAAGGAAGTAATCACGGATATCGTCAGAGACGAGTGGGGCTATGACGGCGTGATCATGACGGATTACATGGACAGGAATTGCATTTTTACCAAATACACTTATGCGGAGTCAGCCGCCGGGGCTATCGAAGCCGGAGCGGACATCCTCCTTTCCACCAAGAACTTCTTAAAGTCCTACAACGGAGTCCTGGATGCAGTTAAGAAAGGAACGATTTCAGAAGAGAGATTAAACGAATCTGTAATGAGAATTTTAAAGCTTGCATATAAAAGTTCAGCGCCGTAAAGCTACGGCGCTGTTTTTTGTTTTATTGATTAATTCCGTAATACTCTTCAATGGACATCAGCCAAATTGCCAGGTACTCATCTTTAAACATATCGGATACATATTCCGTATTTCCGTTATTCATGTAGATCGTCTGTTTTTCGTAGTTGATGATCCAGATATCATCACGTCCCGAAGTCTTGACGGTATAGTGGTACTCTGCTGCGTTGTTTGCATTCAGGTAGCAATCTTTAACGGATACATCCAGGTTGTGGAAATTATTTGCTATGGCAAGTGCCATCATCATATATTTTTCGATGGATTCCGGCTGGGCGGAGCTTAACTCCTTATCGATCAGCATGGTGGAGAGAAGCCCATAGAAGAACTCACGGTTGATGGTGCGGCCTTCTTCAAGGACTGTAGAATCTACATAATCCAGAAAGCCTCCAAGATCCTTGTTCTCGAATAATACGGTAGAAGCATTTAATTGTCCGTTGGGGATCACGGTAAGATCGTTGCCGTTGCGATATACATCGGTATAGCTATAGGGAGTGTAATCTCCTTCCGGGGTACTATCATCGGAAGCTTCCGTTTCTACAGCCGTATCCTCGGTGGCGGTAGATACATCTTCTGATGTATCAGTTGAACCGGATTCTTCTGAAGCGTCTCCGGAGTTTGCCTCAGTTGAAACACCTGATGTCAGATCAAGATCCTGGATGGCCTGTACGGATTCATTCAGGGCATCTAAGTTGATATCAGCATTTACGGAGCCACTATCGGAAGCATCTGAAGAATCGGTATCCTGGGAGATCTCGCTTGTGGGCTGGGGTTCGGAAGAACCACCTCCGCAGGCGGTGAGCAGCATAGCCATACTGATGGCAGTCATTGTGATGGTAGAGATTTTTTTAACGTGCATCTGTCTGATTCCTTTCCTGTATTGTCGTTCTGGTAATTGTCTCAGTTTCTGATTATAGAGGATATTGATACCGGTTGCAAGTAAAACGCAATATCATCCATACAGGCGGATAGGAACAGGATGAGAATGTCATTAGATTATTTTTTATGCTCCGTCTGAAACAGCTTCAGCTCGGCGTTGAGTGTTTTGTCATCAATCCTGCGTTTGTACTTGTAGATGAGGAAAACGCAGAAATAAGTTAGCAATAGGTAACAGGCGAACAGAAGTGTAGGGATCATGTGTTTGTCAAACCAGTTGCCGAAATAGGAGATCAGGCAGTAAAGCAGAGTGCAAACCACAATTCCTGTGCATTCTTTTACCTTCAGGGCTTCCGCCTCGTCGAAGTTGACAAATACATATACCTGCAGATAGCAGATGCCATAGCAGGTCAGGATCATCTCGGCCATATGCAAAATGCTGGCTACATACACGCCGCCGATAATCTGATAGACACAATAAAAGAACAGGATCGCAAAAAAGTAGAGGCAGGCCTTAAACTCGATACCGATCTCTTTTGTCAGATAGCGTTCCCAAAGGGAAGGGACATTTTTGTTGCTCATTTTATCGTTCTCCTCTCAAAAGTCTCCTGAATTCCGAAGCATATCTCCGGGAAATGATCAGATGCTCATCGCCTTCCATGGTTACGTCGATGCGGTTGGAAGACAGGCTCTTCAGAGACTTAACCCGGTTTACATTAATGACTACGGATTTGCTGGATCTGAAAAACGCATCGTCTTCGACCTCCATCAAAAAGGAAGTCAGTGATCCGTCCAACCGAAGAACTTTGTCTTTGGTGTAGGCAAAAACCTTTTCATCCACCGACTCCAGATAGAGGATCTCATCCCTGTTGATGGCAACGCTTTCACCATCAATCCGGCCCCATATTCTGTTATCCTGATCACGGAGGATTCCGAGGATTCTGTTTACGGTGGGCGTCAGTTCTTTGTACCGCAGTACCAGGCTTTCTTCGCCTTCCGTGATTTGTTTGATGTCTATTTTCATACGCTTTGCCCTTTGGAGGTGTTCTGTTATAACCAGATTATACTGGATTTACCCCCGCGTAGCAACTTTCCCGGCCCGGCAGAAAGGAAATAAGAGAAATCAGCTTTGCAGGTCCCGTCTGTTGTAGCAGGCAAAGGCTCCGCCAATGCAGGCTACGATCAGCACCGCTGCAAGTGTCAGTGCCAATACAGGGGTTTCTTCACCGGAAAAGATCTCAGATGCATTGGCATAGGAGTAGGGACCGATGAAAAGATAGTCCTTCAGATCCGGCACCACTCTGCCGATGAGGTCGAAGGCGTAGAACACCATTGCAAGTCCCAGCCCGAGGCCCATTTTGATACGGGAAGAAAAGGCAGAGATCAGAAAGCAGATGCCTGCGATTTCCACATTCATCAAAAACTGTCTTACCAGGTAAGTAAACAGATCACCGCCGGGAAACTCCACATCCAAATAAGCAATTCCCCCCAGATAAAACAGGCCGCATACTACGGTAAAGATCACCAGCATGAAAAGGACGCACAAAGCTTTGGCGGCAGTTACCTTGTTGCGGGAGAGTGGAAGTGCCAGAAGAAATTCTCCCGTATGTCGATCCTCCTCTTTGGATAAGATTCCAATGGAAGCCAGGGCTGCAAACATGCCGCTGCCCAGTCCGTGAATGGTACCTACCTCCGTTGCGAAAAAGCCCGGCAGGGTAGCAATGCTCAGGGTACTCATACCGAAGGCATCGGAAAAAGCGCCCATATTCGAAAACATGTCAGCCATTTCCTGCACCTCACCCTGCATGCTCTGGTAAAGCAAAATGCAGTAAAAGCCCATGCCGCCTACTGCCAGTGTCCAGATTATCAATAGTTTTATATTCTGCTTGAGTTCTCTTAATAGTACGGATTTCATACGGTTTCCTCCTCGTCTTCGTAAAAGCGGATAAAAGAATCTTCGTCAATGGCAGGCGAATCCAGCATAGTCAATCTGCCTTCCCGCATGATAGCCGCCGTCTTGCAGTAGCGGTTTACTTCAGAAAGCACATGGGTGGATAACAGGCAGGTGGCACCTTTATCCGTATAATCCCGGATCAGTTCAAAGAAGGTTCTTTGCATCAAAGGATCCAGGCCGCTGGTAGGTTCATCAAAGATGAAGATGTCAGGTTTATGCTGCATGGCACAAACGATGCTGACTTTCTTCCGGTTGCCCAGGGACAACTCCTTGATCTTTTTGCGGGTATCCATCTTTAATCGTTCGCAAAGGATCCCCGCCTCATCAGAGCAATCCATTTTCCGAATATCTGCTGCGTATTTAATTACCTCGGAGACCCGCATTGTATCATAAAACCAGGCTTCCGAAGGCATATAGCCTACCTTTGCGAGGATCTTTTCATGATCCTTCCGGCTGTCCAATCCCAGGATCGTTACTGTTCCGGCGTTGGGACGTAAGAAGCCCAGCATGGAGCGGATGGTTGTGGATTTTCCGGCACCATTGGGACCCAGGAATCCGAAGATATCTCCCTTCTTCACCTGAAGAGATACATCGATGATGCCTCTGGCTTTTCCGTAGCTTTTTGTCAGGTTTTTGATCTCTATCACATGATCCATAATTCATCCTCCTGTGTTTTGATACTTTATTGGTAACACAGAAAAAAAACGGGAACAAGACCTGTTCCCGTAAGATGCACTTTTATGCCGTTATAATGCGCTTTTTCGTTTTCATTCTTCGAATTTCAGATCCATGCAGACATCCCGATGCTCAGACCAAAAGTGCAGTATCTCATACTTATCCGTAGGCAGCTCAGTGCTTTGGTCCGACATTTCACAGATCGTGATCTGCCCATTTTTCCATTCCGGAAACGAAAGCTCCTCTGCATCGCTGTTGAGCGGATTGTTTCTGCATACGATAAAAGATCTTACAGAGACATATTCACTCTCCAGCGCCTCCTTTGCAAATGCATCCATATCGGTGATGCTCACAGGAAGCACATCATTAAGCGTCACCGTATCGGTCTGTCCTCGTGAATTCCCCATTTCACCCGTAAATTCCGGTTCTATGGTCACGGCGGCATAGCAGGTGCAATGGGCGGCATCCAGTCCGAGCCGGTTCGCCTGCAGCTTTAGTATGCTTTCCCCGAATTCCATCAGCCTTTCTGAAGTATAGATGCTGCCGGTCTCCACATTGGCCCAGAATTCATAGCTTTCCTTACCGAGCCTGTAGGTGCCCTTGACATAATCGCTCATCTCCAGCCTGTCGGCGGCAGGACGGGTTACATCCGCATAGATCGTCTCGACAGACGCTTTTATCCCGGCATTTTTAAAATACGCGTCCATCAGATTCCGACCGGCCTTTTTTTGTTCTCCCTCTCCGCTGACGCATCCGGTAAGCAGAAGAGAGACCGAGAGCATGATCATAACCATGCAAACCGGCAGCCGCCGGATATAACCGTTTCTATGATTCTTCCTGATGATCATATTGCACCGTTCCCATTGCTCGTCTTTGTACACAAATGGCGTATGATCCGTTTGTCTCTCCCTAAATCCGACCTTTTCATATGGTTGTAAGTGCATAGCTGCTCCTTTCACTGTGCGGGTTACAAAACACCCAGCATGATACCGACGATGATGATGGCGGCACAGATCAGTTTGTGTCCCACATTCTTTTCTTTGAACAGGAACTTACCGGCCAGGATCGTAACAACTGCGCCGGCTTGTTTTAACAGGGTCATTACAGTCACTTCGCTGGCCGGGTCGGCGTTTGCGATGAACAACGCTCGGTCTGCGATGACGAACATGATGGATAAAAGCCAGATCCATTTGTTCGTCAATGCTCTTTTTACACTGATCTTTTTCCGCATGAGAAGAGCGTAAAGGATATAGAGCAGACTGAGAAAGAGCATATACCAAAACTGAAGCTGTGAGCTGGAGATATGCCTGGTCAGCAGCTTGTCCATCAGTCCGGATACAGAGTTGAGCATACAGGAGATCAACGCCACGGTGATGATCCCCGCAGAGTAGCGCTTTTGGATATTTCGAAGATTTTCAGGCAGCTGTGCCTCTGCAGCAGGTTGTGGTTGAGTTTTTTTCAGCCGCACCTTTAGCAGCAGAAGACCGCTGCATACCAGGATCAGGCCGAAGGTGTGCAGCACGGTCATGGTCTCTCCCAGAACGACAATGCCCAGCAGTGTGGAAAAGAGGACCCTGGACAGATCCAGCACGCCGTACATGGAAAGCGGAAGATTTCGTATCGCGATGAAACTCATGATCCATGCCAAAAAGATCACGAAGGACTTGATGGCAACAAAAAGAAAGAAACGCGGCTCCATGCCCATGGCGTTTTTCGCATCGGGAACCACTAGCAAAAACGATACGCAGGTATAGATCAACAGGACTTCGATGGCGGACGAAGTCAACAGTGCTTTCTTTTTACAGATTTCCC
>JAEEKV010000182.1 GCA_016282595.1 Lachnospiraceae bacterium | reverse complement strand
GATCAACGAGTATTACAACACCTACGGAATGACAAGCCAGCAGGCCAAGGAGTGGCTGGAGTATCTCATCGGCGGCGGTTCTGTGCGTCTGAAGATCGACGGTGTAGATTTTGAGCTGGTGAAAAATGATGACGGTACCATCTCCATTAAGCTGGCAGATATGGGAAACGCCAAAAAGGTGGTGATCCCCAACGAGATCACCATCGGAGAGGTCTCCTATCCCATTACCTCCATTGCCGCCTTTTGCTTTAAGAACAACGACAAGGTGGAGGAAGTGGTGCTTGGAAATCACGTCCTTCGCCTTGAAGAATCTGCCTTTGAAAACTGTAAGAATTTAAAGAGCGTCACCTTAAATGACGGTCTGGTAGCCATAGGGGATAAAGCCTTTTTCGGCTGCACTTCCTTAAAGCAGATCGAGCTGAAAAAGGGGATCCAGTCCATCGGAAACAGCGCTTTTGAGGCCAGCGGCCTTGCAGGAACCCTGACCCTGAACGAGGGACTGTTGTCCGTGGGAAAGAGAGCCTTTTTTGGCTGTAAATCCCTGGAGCATCTGTATATCAGCGCAAGCCTTTTGCAGATCGGGGATCAGGCCTTCAGTCAATGTACTGCTTTAAAGACCGTAACTCATGCCCCGAAGCCGGAACTGTTAAAGCTGGGCAAGCAGGCCTTTATGTCGGATACGGCACTTGTAAAGGTACTGATCCCGGAAAAGCTGCAGCTTATCAGCAGCAAGGCATTTTTGGGCTGCAGCGCCCTTACCAAAGTGAAGGGAATGAACGCCGTGGATCGCATCGGAGATCGGGCCTTTGAAGGCTGTAAGTCTTTGAAATCCATCACTCTTCCTGGGAAGCTTCAGCAGATCGGAAAGAAGTCCTTTTACAACTGTAAGAGTCTAAGGAAGGTTACCATCCGTTCCAAAATCCTTTCCCGTGTGGGAAAACAGGCCTTTGTAAAATGCTCCAAAAAACTGAAGTTTCAGGTGCCTAAAAACAAAGGCGCAAAATACCAGAAGCTTATGAAGGGAAAATATTGAAAAGGTACTAAAACCGCCTTTGTATTGCCTGTCACCCTGCCCTGTGATATAGTTTTATCCGGGGCACTGACAGGCTTTTTTCATGTGAGTGCATGAGGAACAAAATGGAAGAAAAGAGAGTTTCACTGAACCGAAATCAGATTAAGTACATTGTGATCATAGCCATGGTCATCGATCATATCGCCTGGGGCTTTGTCAACTACGGACAGTCCGGGTATTTTTCCATGCACTTTATCGGACGCCTCACGGGACCCTGCATGGCCTATTTTCTGGCAGAGGGTTATCGTCATACCTCGGACTTTCAAAAGTATGCCAAAAGGCTGGGGCTCTTTGCCCTGTTATCCTGGCCTGCCTTTGTATGGTTTGAATACGGTGCCCTGCCCATAGCCTTAAGGGATGGATATGTTGCGCCTCCCAAGGGAGTCCTTCATCTGTTCCTTTCCCAAAGTCATAAAACCCTTTTGTTTTATCCCAGATTCGGCGTCATCTATACCCTGTTTTTATCCCTGCTGGCTCTGCGTCTTTTCGATCGTATCGACCTTCCGCCCCTTCTTAGGGAAGGTGGCCTTGTGGGGCTTGGTTTTCTGTCTGTTTTGGGAGACTGGGCGGTTTATGATCTGCTCTTTGCCCTTTGCTTTCACAGATTCCGCAAGGAACCGAAGAAGATGTGGCTGATCTATGGCATTCTGGCAGTCTGCAGTTTTTCCTATAACGGATTTGTAAAAAAAGGTCTGTTTCAGCTGGGTATGTTTCTGGTTCCCCTGCTGCTGTTTTTCTATAACGAAAAGCCGGGCAGCAGGCATCCCTTTCACAAGTGGTTTTTCTACATCTTTTATCCCCTTCACCTTTTGTTTTTAGGCTGGATCCGCTGGCGTATGTAAACACCGAAAAATCGTTGAGTAATGGCGAAAAAAAGGGTATAATATACTGTGAGTGTTTATACCCGGGAAGGTGTTTCGTATGAAGAAAAAAACTTGGACCATTACCAGCGTTTTACTGCTTTGCATCCTGATCCTGTCGGGATGTTCCGATCATAGTGACGATATCGTTGCGGAGGAAAAGGACACCAGTGTTCACAAAGAGGCCTCTGCGGATTTTGATCCTGACTCCGATACGGTAAGAGCCCTTGTGGAAGCCACAACGGATCCGGTGGAGCTGATGGTTTGGACCTCCGAGGAGGATCAGGATATGACCCGCAGCATTGCGGAGTCTTTTACCTCCTTTTTTCCCGAAGTGGATCTGAAGATCAATGTGGGAGTTGAGGAAGAGCCTATGATCCAGGCTGCGGTGCTTGAGGATGTGGAGCATGCAGCAGATGTCTATACCTTTGTGGATGACCAGATCGAGGCCCTGGTGGAAGGGGGAGCCCTATCTCCCATCAAATCTTATTTCAATTATGATCCCAAGGACGTCAACGTGCCTTCTTCCGTGGAAGCAGCCAGCGTGGATGGTATTTTGTATGCCTATCCCATGACTGCGGACAACGGTTATTTTCTGTATTACGACAAATCCGTTTTTTCCAAGGAGGATATTGAATCACTGGATACCATGGTAGAGGTGGCAGCTAAAGAGAAAAAGAAGATCGCCATGCATTTGTCCAACGGCTGGTATCTGTATTCCTTTTTCCGGGGCGGCGGCTGCATCCTGAAACGGGACGGTGAGAAAAACAGCTGCGATTGGGACAGTGCAAAGGGAGAGGCGGTAGCCAACGCCGTCTCCGGACTGTGCCGTACCGGAGTCTTTGTGAATATGGACGATGCTACCATGACGGAGCAGCTGGGAGAAGGACAGATCGCAGCCATGATCAACGGCACCTGGAGAGCAGCAGATGTGCAGGAGGTTTGGGGCAATAAGTTCGGCGTTGCAGAGCTTCCTGAGTTTACGGTGGGCGGAAGAAATGTACAGATGGCTTCCTTCTCCGGATGCAAGCTGGTGGGAGTCAATCCCAACAGTGCCCATGTGGAGTGGGGAAAGCTGTTTGCGGAATATATGACGGATGAAGACAACCAGATCCATCGTTTTGAAAAAAGAAGGCTGGGTCCTTCCAATGAGGCGGCACAAGCTTCCTCCGGGGTACAGCTGGATCCGGTGATCGTGGCCCTGGCAAAGCAGTCCCTTTATGCTTATCCCCAGAGGGTGGCCGACAGCTACTGGGACCCTGCGGCAAAGTTGGGAGAGCAGCTCTCTCAGGGACCCCAGCTGGAGGAGATCCCGGAGCTTTTGCAAACCGCCGCTGAAGCCATCCGCGGCAATGCAACCACAGAAACAGAGGAAGAAAGCAGCGAAGAAGCAGGAGAATAAAGATTCCATGGAAAGTGTTTACGGAACCTATGGAAAGGATCTGGAGAGGATCCTGGACTACTTGGAGGACCTTTTGGAGGATGCCAACAGAGTGTCCCTTGAAAAGCGGGGAGAATATCTGTATGAGCATATTTCCGGAAGGATCAAATCAGAAGAGAGCATGCGGGAAAAGTGCACGAAAAGAGGCCTCCCCCAAACCTGGCAGAGTGCCCTGTTTGATCTGAAGGATGCCATCGGAATTCGGGTGGTATGCTCTTTTATCGACGATATCTATGAGCTTCGGAAGGCCTTTGAAGGCTTTGAAAAATGCCGGATCGTAGAGGAAAAGGACTATATCCGTCATGCAAAGCCTAACGGTTATCGAAGCTATCATCTGATCCTGGAGATCGACGATTCCGATCATCCCCAGGGGCCCGGCAGATTCTATGCGGAGATCCAGCTTCGTACCATCGCCATGGATTCCTGGGCGGCACTGGAGCATAAGCTGAAATACAAGAAAAATATCAAAAATCAGGAAATGATCGGTCTGGAGCTGAAGCGCTGTGCGGATGAGCTGGCAGGCTGTGATCTTTCCATGCAAACCATCCGGGATCTGATCAGACAGTCGGAATAATGCTTCGGCAAAAGAGACAGACGGAAAGGAACGGAAATGTTATCGATAATCGTACCCTGCTATAACGAACAGGAAGTACTTCCCCTTTTTTATGAGACCCTGACCCGGGAAATGAAAGAGGTGGGATGCCCATACGAGGTTTTACTGATCAACGACGGATCAAAGGACGATACTTTGAAGCTCATGACGAAATTGGCAGATCAGGACGAGCGGGTGAAGTACTATTCCTTTTCCAGAAACTTCGGAAAAGAGGCGGCCATGTACGCAGGCTTTACCAACGCCAAGGGAGACTATGTGGTGGTGATGGATGCGGACCTGCAGGATCCCCCAAGGCTTTTGAAACAGATGTGGGAGATCCTTTCCACAGGAGAGTATGACAGTGTCGCCACCAGGCGCTCCGACAGAAAGGGAGAAGCTCCCCTTCGCAGTTTTTTTGCCAGGAAATTTTACCAGGTCATCAACCGTATGTCGGATGCGGACATCATGGACGGTGCCAGGGATTTTCGCATGATGCGCCGGGAGATGGTGGAAGCCATCCTTTCCATGACGGAGTACAACCGCTTTTCCAAGGGGATCTTCGGCTGGGTGGGATTTCGTACCTACTGGCTGGATTTTGAAAATGAGAAAAGAGCAGGAGGCAGTACCAAGTGGAGCTTCTGGGGCCTGTTTCGATATGCCATTGACGGGATCATCAACTTTTCCCAATCCCCCTTGTCCTTTGCTTCCTGGAGCGGGATCTTTATGACCATGCTGGCCTTTGTGATGCTTCTTTTCGTGGTGATCCGAAAGCTCATCTTCGGAGATCCGGTGGCAGGCTGGGCCTCCACCATCAGTGTCATCATTTTTATCGGCGGCCTGCAGCTGTTCAGCCTGGGGATCATGGGACAATACATCGCCAAGATCTATATGGAGACCAAGGACAGACCGCACTTTATCATATCCGAATCCAACGATGAGGATGTAAAAAAAATACGATAAATAAACAGGGGATAGAGCATGAGATTGTTACTTGCAGAAGATGAAAAGGAAATGTCCAGGGCAGTCACCGCTGTACTTTCAGCCAACGGCTATGAGGTGGATGCGGTGTATGACGGCCTGGAGGCTTTGGAAAAAGCAAAGCAGAATGCTTATGATGCCATGATCTTTGATATCATGATGCCCAACATGGACGGCATGACGGCCCTTCGGGAGATCCGCTCCACGGGAGATGTGACCCCGGTGATCTTTCTGACGGCAAAATCCGAACTGGATGACCGGGTGGAAGGGTTGGATGCAGGAGCGGACGATTACCTGACAAAGCCCTTTGCCTTAAAGGAGCTTTTGGCAAGGGTACGTTCCATGACCCGCAGAAAGGGTGAGTATATGCCAAAGAGCATTACCCTTGGACGGGTAACTTTGAAGATCGAAGAGGGAGAGTTGTCGGCGGATAACTCCGTGAGACTGGCGGGAAAAGAGCTGCGGCTTATGGAGTTTTTCATGAGAAATCCGGGGAAGGAGTTTACCACCGAAGAGATCTTTTCCCATATCTGGCAGAACGAGCCGGATCAGGAGATCGGTATTGTCTGGATGTATATTTCGTTTCTTCGCACAAAGCTCAAATCCGTTTATGCGGATCTGGAGATCACGGGATCGGAAGGACAGAGCTTTTGCCTGATACAGAGTGAGGAAGCTGTATGATCAAAAAGCTGCAGTACAAATTTATCGGGATCGCCACCGCTTCCGTGTTTGTCATGCTTTTGATGGTACTGGGCCTTATCAATATCATCAGCTCCGTTCGAAACAACCGGGAGACCACATTGCTGCTGGAATACATCGCAGCCAATGACGGATACATTCCCTCCATCGGAAGCCATTTGGAACAGCACGGGGATCTGGACAGCCTGCTGACTCCCGAGACCCAGTTTGAGACCAGATACTTTTCCGTCTGGGTGCAGGAGGATCAGGTGGTGGATGTAAACATCGAGCATATTGCGGCTCTGGAATATAATGAGGCCGGACAGTATGCCCTGGATGCCATCCGCAAAGGCCAGCAGCGCGGTAAGGACCTTTGGAATAACCGAAGCTACGACTATCTCATTGAAGATAGAGAACCTTCAGGTAAGCTGGTGGTAGTGCTGGATACCACGAAGCTTTACTACAGCACCGTTACCCTGGTGCGGTTTTCCGCCTACTGCGGCATGGTGATGATCGGCATCTTCTTTTTGATGGTGTCCGCACTTTCCAGAAGAGTCCTTCGTCCCATCATCGACAATATGGAAAGCCAGAAGCAGTTTATCACCAATGCCAGCCATGAGCTGAAGACTCCTCTGGCTATCATTTCCGCCAACACCGAGGTGCTGGAAATGACGGCGGGAGAATCGGAGTGGACCGCCAGTATTCGCAACCAGATTGAGCGCCTGACAGGCCTTATTAACCGCCTTATTGCTTTGGCAAGACTGCAGGAAGGCGGAGAGAGCAAGCTGACAAACGTACCTGCCTCTGCCATCGCTAAGGATGTGGCAGCCTCCTTTGCTCCGGTACTGAAGCAGCAGTCCAAGGAATATACCTATGAGGTGGAGGACGGCATCGAGATACTTGCTGACGAGAGAAGCTACCATGAGCTGATCTCCATCCTTTTGGACAACGCCGCCAAGTACTGCGATGATAAGGGCAAGGTGGAGCTTCATCTTACCAAAAAAGGAAAGCAGTCCCACCTTACGGTGTCCAACAGCTATGCCAAGGGAGCCGATGTGGATTACGAGCGCTTCTTTGATCGTTTCTACCGGGAAGACCAGTCCCACAACAGCGAGAAGAAGGGCTACGGCATCGGACTTTCCATGGCTATGGAGATGGTGAAGCAGTTCAAGGGGCGGATCTTCGCAGGATATAAGGACGGAGTGATCACATTTACAGTGATCATTTGACGGACCGGCACATAATCAGCACATGACGACCGGACGGCCGAGGGGCGTGACCCTCCGGCGGCGAGTTACGGACGGCGCGAAGCGTCCGCCCGAACTGTCTGAGCTAAGCCGGAGGGTGCAGGTCCGATGGCTGTTCGGTCGCCATGGGCTGGTCATAAAACCCCGAATAGATAGCCTGCAGCTGCAGATAGATAAGGAGCGATATGAACGAGATTCGGCTTAGCAGGATCGCCACGATCCACACGGACTTTCCGGACAAATTCGGCATCCCCAGACAGAGCGGCCTTGCCGGATCTTTGAAGGCCACCATCACCTTTGAGGAGGGCTTCGGATCTCCTGAGGCAGTCAGGGGCCTGGAGGGATATTCCCACATCTGGCTGTTGTGGCTGTTTGAAAACGGCACGGATACCTGGCATCCCACAGTGCGTCCTCCGAGGCTTGGGGGAAACACCCACATGGGGGTATTTGCCACCCGCTCGCCTTTCCGGCCAAACCCCATCGGCCTGTCCTGCGTAAAGCTGGAGGCCATCGAGCAGACAAAGGAGGGGCCCGTTCTGCATATATCGGGAGCGGACCTTCGGGATAAAACTCCCATCCTGGATATTAAGCCCTATCTTCCCTATGCGGACGCCCATCCCGAGGCCAGGGGCGGATTTGCCCAAAGTGCCTATAGGTCTCGGCAGCTTTTGAAGGTACAGATGGAGGAAAGCCTTTTGCAGCTGATAGAGCCGGATAAAAGAGAGGGGCTTTTGGAGATCCTGGCCGAGGATCCCCGTCCTGCCTATCAGTCGGATCCCGACAGGATCTACGGCGTCTTTTACGGGGGACGCAATATCCGTTTTCGGGTCAAAGAGGATACCCTGACGGTGCTTTCGGCAGAAAAAGCAGACCCTGCAGACAACCCAAACTCATAGAGTCAGCACTACAAAAAAAGTATGAAAAAAGAGAACACACCCGCAAAACAGAATACCATCAGACGCCTTCGCCTTTGGATCTATCGAATGATATCCGTGAAGGTGGTGGGAGAGAAAGCCAACCAGATCTATGACATTGTGACCGTGACGGCACTGCTTTTGAATCTGGTGGTGATGTTCCTTTCCACCTACGATAACCTGGCAGCCAAATACGGGACGGCCTTTTCATGGATTGAGGCCGTAACCACCTTCGTGTTTGCCCTGGATTTTGTGCTGCGCCTGGTAACAGCCCGGTTTTTATATCCGAAGCTGACGGAAGCGAGGGCCATGCTGCGATACACCTTTTCCTTTACGGGGATCGTGGATCTGTTATCCTTCCTGCCCTACTATCTTCCCGTCTTTTTCCCCAAGGGAGCGGCGGTCTTTCGGATGTTTCGGGTGGCAAGGATCCTTCGTCTGTTTCGGATCAATGCCTATTACGATTCCCTCAATGTCATCACGGAGGTTATTTCCAGCAAAAAACAGCAGCTTCTGTCTTCTGTTTTCATCATCGTGATCCTCATGCTGGCCTCCTCCCTTTGTATGTATTCCGTTGAGCACCAGGCCCAGCCGGAGGTCTTTCAAAACGCCTTTTCCGGCATCTGGTGGTCCACATCCACCCTGTTGACCGTGGGATACGGAGATATCTACCCCGTCACCACCATGGGAAAATTTTTGGGAATTTTGATCTCCTTTTTAGGCGTGGGAATGGTAGCCATCCCTACAGGTATTATTTCCGCAGGCTTCGTGGAGCAATATTCCCTTTTGAAAAAAGCAGGCGAGATGGCCAATGATGAAGATATCCGCTTTGTAAAGATCCAGCTGGAAAAGCGGGATCCCTGGGTGGGAAAGACCATAGCCGAAACCAGACTACCCCATGATCTGATGATCGCCCTGGTGATCCGCGGCGATCAGCATCTGATCCCGGGTGGAGAATTAAAGCTCCAGAATCAGGACATTCTGGTGGTGGGTGCCTATGCTTCCAAAAAGACAGGACAGCTTTTGAATATGAAAGAGGTGATCCTGGTACCGGACCATCCCTGGAAGGGCCGAAAGATCAGGGAACTGGGACTGTCCAGGCAAACCTTTATCGTCATGGTTAAGCGCCGGAATAAAACCATATTGCCCGACGGGGAGCTGGTACTGATGGAGGCCGATAAGGTGTATCTGTATTCCAAAAGCCAGATCCAGATGGCAGCGGAAGATTATCAATATTAAGAAAAATGCAACGGTTTTACTGATAACAGCCTGTTTAAGGTAGAGCGATAAATGCCTATCAGGCTGTAAACACGGAGGAAAAAAACATGAAAGAAAACTTAATTCAGGAAGAATTCGATGAACAGTATCAAGGTATTGAGGACGAGGATCTGTTCCAGGGAATTCAAATTCCCGAAGCAAATCTGGTAGATGCGGATAAGGAACCCCCGGAGACTTTTGATTATCAGGACCTGGAAGAGGAACCGATTCCGGAAAATGATGCTTTGGATGCAAATGAACCGATGAATGTGGATGCCAAAAAAGCCAAGTACAACGCCTATGTGCAGAACATGGAAGGGCTTGGCCAGGATTGGAGCAACGGGCTTACTAAATTTACAACCATGTTTATTCCGACGTTGTCGGACGATGATCAGGCGTATCTGAAGTATGATCCCATGATGGATCCGGATAACTATGAGAGCCCGGAGTATATCAAAAATGTTGCAAACCGTGCTTATGAGGGCGAAGACGGTCCGGAAATTGGAGAGACGGTTCGGTCTATGTCCGGTACCGTGGATCCGAAAATCGTATTGAATCAAAACGGTTTTCAACAGTTGAAGGGCAAGATGGAAAAGTATGTGAAAAAGGTGGAGGGTTTTTTGCCCATGGCCTTGCTTGATACTTCGGATGAACTTGGTTCCGATCTGGCAAACTCCTTTATACAAGCCAACAGCATGGGAGGGATAAAACGTATGCTTCGCGGTCATACTCCCACCTACATGCTTATGAAGACACCTCTCGGAGAAACAGTAGAAGCATTGGCGGGAGCCGTGAATGCAAATCTGGATGAACAAGTGATAGAGAGATTGAAGAAAAACGAAGCAAAGTATCCTTATGTTACCATGGTGTGTGGTGCGGAAAAACACCTGATGACCATGTCCGATTACTGGCATGAAAAGAAGAAAAATAACGGTAACTTATCTACGGAGAGAGAATTACAGTACCGTCAAATGCTTTATGATCAGGCGCGCATTCTCATTCCCCTGGTAGATAAAACAACGAAGGCTGCCATTGATGATAAAACCAATGAGGAGATTAGGGAAAGTGGTCTGCATTCTCAGGGTAATGAGGATCCTTTCCACAATTGTCTCTATGCATCACGAGGATCCCTTCAGCTGCGGTGCAGTCTGGAAGCAAACAGAGACGGAATCGAAAACGGATGGCAGATTGATGATCTTGGCATTCTTGGCACCTTCCGCTTTATCCAGAAGGCAGGAGTCAATGCCATCAAATATCCCGGCGAAAATATGACCCTGGAAGCCTATAACAAGGCCAAGGAGAACCCTTTGAAGGGCAATGAGGAGTATAAGAAGTTCCTGGCCCGTATGGAGCAGTTATACCAGAAGATCAAAAAAACGCCTCTGCAGGATGAAAGGCAAAGACGTATTTTCCTCAAGCAGATGAAGAAAATGGTCAAAGATGGAAATGAAAAGACCTATACCAATGCTCAAAATGAAGAAGTGAAGTTTATTGACAACGAAAAGGCGAAATATTTCAATCAGTTATATGATAACATGCTGAGCCGTGAATACCTCATCGAGACGGGAAAGCAGAGCGGCATTTTTACAACTCCCGTGCAAAAGGACGTTCGGAATGTGGATAATGAAGTGAACATGAGAATGGTGGATTTTGCCACAAAACGTTCCTTTATTTTCCTGGGAAGAGAGTCTGATCTGCATAAAAAACTGCGTCAGGCAGTTTCGGATTTAAAGCAGATGGAGCTTGACCGCAAGGATCCCAATAAAAAAGCTTCCTTCAGCGGAAGCAAGTATCTGAACAAACTGGATGAGATCATATACTGTTCCAAAATGTATCAGATGGATAAAAAGAAAGCCAAAACTCCCGCCGGAAAGAAGCGTCTGGAAGGTGCCAGAGAGTATGAGCAGATGGCAAAAGAACTTCGGGATCGGATGGTCAAGGACAAAGAAGGAAAGGACCGGACAGCCCTTCTTGCCGACCTGCGGCAAAAGAGTGCAATCAAGATTGCCGAGGATGCGGCAAAGGAGCTTGCATCATTGAAGCTGCAATCGGAGGAAGGAAGGGCGCTGACAAAGACTGAGAAAAGTCAGATCAAAACCCGTGCCATGGAACTGGGAGCGGATATTCTTGTGGCCCGATACAGCAGTTCATTGGATAGGGATCTGCAGAAGGTATTTTACCATAAGGGAGCAAACGTTCTCAAAAAAGAAATTCTCGCATCCAGAGAATATAACCGTCTCATGAGTGGCTATTTCCGGCAGGAGAAGGCCTTTGGTGACATTGCAAAGGATCTGGGCAAGGAAGAGATTTTGCAGAATCTGGAAACCTTTAACAGGGGACAGAAGAATCAGCTTCAGGATTATAATATAAAGATTTCAGAAGGAAAAACGGAAGTCTTTAGGAAAAATGATGAAGTAGGCAAAGTGAAGGCCC
Organism: Lachnospiraceae bacterium; assembly: GCA_016282595.1. Taxonomy (GTDB): domain Bacteria; phylum Bacillota; class Clostridia; order Lachnospirales; family Lachnospiraceae; genus RGIG7926. The sequence continues at coordinate 8,159 of JAEEKV010000182.1, read as the reverse complement.
CGGAGCGGGTTATGCATTGATGCAATAATAGGAAAGGATATAAGGCATGCTGTTGACAAGTGATATTGCAATCGATACCCAGGCGCTGGAGGAGGTGGCCCAGACTGTTACACAGGCGGCCAAGGAAGCGGTGCCGGAGGATGTATCCCAAAAGATCAGTCTGTTTCAGAAATACTGGGACCAGCTTCCGGAAAAGGCCCTTGGCCTGGGTATCCGCATCGCTCTGGCACTCATCACCCTGGTGGTGGGGATCTGGGTTATTAAGATCATTCGCAAGATCCTGAAGAAATCCCTGGAAAAAAGCAAAGCCGATGCAGGTGTAGCACAGTTTCTGGATTCCTTTGTCAAGGCGGTTCTGATGATCCTTCTCATCTTTATGATCGCTACCAATTTCGGTGTCGATGCAGCCAGCATCGTTGCGGTGCTGGGCTCTATGGGTGTGGCTATCGGCCTGGCATTGCAGGGCTCCCTTGCCAATTTTGCGGGAGGGGTCCTGATCCTTTTGATGAAGCCCTTCAAGGTGGGAGATTATATCCGGGAGGACAGTCACGGAAATGAGGGAACGGTGACCCAGATCGAGCTGTTTTACACCAAGCTCATCACCGTGGATAAGCATGTGGTGGTGCTGCCCAACGGAGCTCTTGCCAACACCTCCCTTCGGAACTTTACCGCCCTGGAATACCGCCGAGTGGATATGACGGTGGGGATCTCCTACACGGCTGATATTAAGAAGGCAAAAGAGGTGGCCCAAAAGGCCATGCTGGAGCATAAGCTGGTGGTGGATTTTGAACCCTACAGCGTCTATGTCAAGGAGCTGGCGGACTCTGCCGTAGTGCTTGGCATGTATTGCCATGTGAAGAGCAGTGATTTCATCCCGGCCCGGGAAGCTTTGCTGGAACAGGTAAAGCTGGCCTTTGATGCAAACGGGATCACCATTCCGTTCCCGCAGCTGGATGTGCATAACATTTAAGATAGAGCAGCATTGAAGAGAGCATTATATGAATAAAAAAAATGAAAACAACGAATCTGACAGTTTAATAAATAAACTCTTCAAAGGAAATGCAAAGATCGACAGTGTTGTTTTTTTACTCCTGTTGCATGTAGCTGTATTTACAGCTTTATATAGCATACATATGTATGGGAAATTATGGTGGCAGGAATACCAAACGAGGAACATCTTTAGAGCTGTTGTTGTGTATGCATATGTAATTCTGCTTATTCTTATTATGTGGAAAATAGAAGATGAGATACTGTTTAGAAAGATAAAATGCAAGTTTGTGGGAAAGGTTTTCTTGGTTACTGATATAATTTCCGCCTTTTTTCTGGGGCAGTTTTTTATTAGCTGGTTATATAGTTGGTTATATATCATCATTACCGATACTTTCAAAGGGATACAATACTCAGAGTACTATTATTCTGGCGGAAGGTATAATACATTTTTTTGCGCGTTGCTTGCCGGTACAGTTTCTATTATGAATTCAGTTAGATCAAAAACAAAACTGGCAAAGATGTCTAAAAATGCAGGTTTATTTATATTACTAGGTTTTGTGTCTTATATTTGTTTTATATATATTTTGCAACTATTTTTTGGTGTAATAACGATCGGCGGTCTTATCGGTGTAGCGATCATTCTTTTTTTGGGAATAAAAATAATTAATAAAGTGGATTTTACGGATAAGAAACCATAAAAATGCAAGGAGGTTACAGCAATGGAGAGGGAAAAGATCAGACAGATCGTAGCAAAAATGACTTTGGAAGAGAAGGCAAAGATGTGTTCCGGAGCGGATTTCTGGCATACGGAAAGCTTTGAGCAGCTGGGGATCCCGGCAACCATGGTATCCGACGGACCTCATGGACTTCGGAAGCAGGATATGGAAGGGGATCATCTGGGGGTCAACGACAGTATCGTTGCGGTATGTTTCCCGGCGGGATGCGCCACGGCAGCCAGCTTTGACACGGATCTGATCGGCAGGCTGGGAGAAGCACTGGGAGAGTGCTGCCAGGCTGAGGATGTTTCGGTGGTTTTGGGACCGGCCATCAACATCAAGCGGTCTCCTCTTTGTGGCCGTAATTTCGAGTATTATTCCGAGGATCCTTATCTTGCGGGGAAAATGGCGGCAGCCTATATAAACGGCGTGCAGAGCAAGAACATAGGCACATCCCCGAAGCACTATATGGGCAACAACCAGGAGACCAGAAGGCTTTCCGTGGATGCAAGGATCGATGAGCGTACCCTCCGGGAGATCTATCTTCCTGCTTTCGAGGAGGCGGTAAAGGAAAGCAGACCCTGGACGGTGATGGCTTCCTACAACAAGGTAAACGGCGAGCATGTTTCCGAGAGCAAAAAGTTTTTGACGGACATCCTCAGAGATGAGTGGGGCTTTGACGGATACGTGATGAGTGACTGGGGTGCAGTCTGCGACCGTGTGCAGGGTATCCGCGGCGGACTGGATCTGGAGATGCCCTCATCCAACGGACACAGGGATGCCCTTATCGTACGTGCGGTAAAGGATGGAAGCCTGGAGGAAGCACTGGTGGACCGGGCAGTTGAAAATATCTTAAACATCGTATTCCGGTATCAGGAAAACAGAGACACCACAGCTGTTTTTGACAGGGAAAAGGATCATGAGCTTTCCGGCAGGATCGCCAGGGAATGCATCGTGCTTTTGAAAAATGAGGGCGTTCTTCCCATTGACTTTAAACGCGCCGAAAAGGAATCCATCGCCTTTATCGGAAAGTATGCCAAGGCGCCCAGATTCCAGGGCGGCGGCAGCAGCCACATCACCTGCTATCAGAAAACAGGTGCCATGGCAGCGGCAGAGAAGCTGGGATATGGAGATAAGATCACCTATGCCAAGGGCTATGAGGATGATCGGGACGTAGTGGATGAGGCCCTTTTGCAGGAAGCGGTGGAAGCGGCAAAGAAGGCCAAGATCGCAGTGATCTTTGCGGGACTTCCCGATGCCTTCGAGTCCGAGGGCTTTGACAGAAAGCATATGCGGATGCCGGATTGCCAGAACCGTCTCATCGAAGAGGTGGCAAAGGTGCAGCCCAACGTCGTTGTAGTATTGCACAACGGATCACCTGTGGAAATGCCCTGGGTGAATAAGGTAAAGGGCATTGTGGAAAGCTACCTGGGCGGAGAAAATATCGGTAGTGCCCAGATGGAGATCTTAAGCGGTATGTTCAATCCATGTGCAAAGCTTCCCGAGACCTTCCCTAAGAAGCTGTCCGACAATCCTTCCTACCTGAACTTCCCCGGCGTGGGCAATGAGGTGGAGTACAAAGAGGGCATCTTTGTGGGCTACCGTTACTATGAGAAGAAAGAAATGGATGTGCTGTTCCCCTTCGGACACGGCCTTTCCTATACCCAGTTTACCTACTCCGATCTGAGGTTGGACAAAGACAGGATGAAGGATGAGGAAGCTTTGACGGTAACATTGAAGGTCACCAATTCCGGCAGTATGGCAGGAAGCGAGGTGGTACAGCTCTATGTGGCGGATCCGGAAAGCAGGGTTCAGCGTCCCGTGAAGGAACTGAAGGGCTTTGCCAAGGTCTTTTTGGATCAGGGAGAGAGCAAGGAGATTTCCTTTAAACTGGATAAAAGAGCGTTTGCCTACTACGAGACCGCAATCTCCGACTGGTTTGTGGAAAGCGGAGAGTTTGAGATCCTGGCAGGTGCTTCCAGCAGTGATATCCGCCTGAAAAAGACGGTTTATGTGGAAGGGACAAAGAAGCTTTCGGTGGTGTATGATCTGGATTCCACCATGGGAGATGTTCTGAAGGATCCTGTAGCCGCAAAGCTGGTAGAGCCCATCCGCAAGGCCAGCACCATGGCGGAGCTTACCATCACCGAGGGCGAGGGCATGGGTCCCGGCGCAAACGAGATGGCTTCGGCTATGGAGGAGTTTGCTCCCCTTCGTAACTGCCTGAGCTTCGGAAACGGTACCATGACTCCTGACAGACTGCAGGAGATCATCGATGAGATGAATCGGCAGGCATGATCGAGGGCTAATACTGCATAAATACAAGGGCAACCGGACATAGGATTTTCACAACTATCCGGTTGCTTTTGCCCATTTTACGCGATACAATAGAATCTGCGGTAAATTCGCAGAGGAGGATACTATGAACAACGAGAACTATCAGGGCTCCGATTCCGGAAATAACGGAAGAGGCCCGGGCAATAACGGCGATCGGAATAACGGTTCCGGCGGGCAGGGAGGCAATGGGACTCCCGGACGCCAGAGCTTTCTGCTTCTTTTGGTGGCTGCTCTTGTAACGCTGGTATTTATGAGCTTTTTGATGCGGTCCATCGGAGGGGATGCCAGTCGCGAGATCACCTACGACGAGTTTCTGAAGATGGTAAAAGAGGGGAAAGTGGAGCGTGTTGTGATCACCGATACGGAGATCGACATCATCCCGAAAACGGAAAAGAAAAAAGAGGCACCTGCTGACAATGCCCTGCAGTATCTCTACGGCATGAATCAGCGCCAGCAGGATGTTACCTATTACACCGGCGTTGTAGCAGATGATAATCTGCCCGCCTTCTTAAACCAATACGGTGTCAGCTACAAGCAGAAGATCCCGGATAATTCGGGATGGCTTCTGTCCATTTTGCTGACCTACGTACTGCCCATTGTACTGGTATGGCTGATCCTTTCCTTTGCCATGCGTAAGATGAGCGGCGGTGGCGGTTTTATGGGTGTGGGCAAATCCACAGCCAAGGTTTATGTACAAAAGGAAACAGGCGTCACCTTCAAGGATGTGGCCGGAGAGGATGAGGCCAAGGAATCCCTGCAGGAGGTGGTGGATTTTCTGCACAATCCTGCCAAATATACGGGGATCGGTGCCAAGCTTCCCAAGGGTGCTCTTTTGGTGGGCCCTCCGGGAACCGGAAAAACCCTGCTTGCCAAGGCCGTTGCAGGAGAGGCACATGTGCCCTTTTTCTCCCTGGCAGGTTCCGATTTTATTGAGCTTTATGTGGGCGTGGGTGCATCCCGCGTTCGTGATCTGTTCCGGGAGGCCAATAAAAACGCACCCTGTATCATCTTTATCGATGAGATCGATGCCATCGGCCGGAGCCGTGATTCCAAGTACGGCGGCGGTAATGAGGAGCGGGAGCAGACCTTAAATCAGCTGCTGTCGGAAATGGATGGTTTTGATACCTCCAAGGGTATTCTGATCTTAGGTGCCACCAACAGACCGGAGATCTTGGATAAGGCCCTGCTTCGTCCGGGGCGTTTTGACAGACGGATCATCGTGGATAAGCCGGATCTGAAGGGCCGTGTGGATATTCTCAAAGTACATGCCAAGGATGTACACATGGATGAGAGTGTGGATCTGGAGGAGATCGCACTGGCAACCAGCGGTGCGGTGGGTTCCGATCTTGCCAATATGATCAATGAGGCGGCCATCAACGCCGTAAAGGCAGGTCGCAAGGCGGTATGTCAGAAGGATCTGTTTGATGCTGTGGAAGTGGTCCTTGTGGGAAAAGAGAAAAAGGACCGCATAATGAGCAAGGAAGAACGCAGGATCGTCTCCTACCACGAGGTGGGACATGCACTGATCGCGGCCCTGCAGAAAAACTCCGAACCGGTACAAAAAATCACCATCGTGCCCCGTACCATGGGTGCCCTTGGCTATGTAATGCAGGTACCCGAGGAGGAAAAATACTTAAACTCCCAGGCAGAGCTGCATGATATGATCGTAGGCCTTTTGGGCGGTAGAGCCGCCGAGGAGATCGTCTTTGATACGGTTACCACAGGGGCTTCCAACGATATTGAGCGTGCGACGAAGATCGCAAGATCCATGGTTACCACCTACGGTATGAGTAAAAAGTTCGGCCTCATGGCACTTGAGTCCATGGAGAGTCGCTACCTGGATCAGCATATGGCCTTAAACTGCGCGGATGTGACGGCAGCTGAGATCGATATGGAAGTGAAGCAGATCTTAAAGGACTGCTACAAGGAAGCCAAGAAGATGCTCAAGGACAATCGCAGGATCATGGATAAGATCGCTGCGAAGCTCATTAAGCAGGAGACCATTACCGGTAAAGAATTCATGAAGATCTACCGGAAGGAAAAGGGCATCGAGGAGCCCAAAGCCGATAAGGGCAGCAAGGAGAAAAAGCTTCCCAAGACTGCAGCCGAGGCAGGCTACATCCGGGAAAAGGAAGAGACCGGGGAGACTCCCGAAGAGACCACTCAGGTTCGGGTTACGGACAACGGCGGGGTTCGCTTTGAGGCAGTCATCGGACAGGAGGATTTCCAAAAGCCCATCCCTGAGCCGGAGCCTTCCTTTGAAGATGCAGATCAGCAGGAGGATGACGACATCATAGATGTGGATGTGGAAGAGACCGAGGAGGAAAAGGTAAAGGCCCCCGAAGCTGAAGAGAATGGGGAGGAAGCTAAGACCCAGGATCCGCAGCTGCAAAAGGCAGAGCAGGCCCTTTCGGAAGGAGCTTCCCTGCTGGATCATTTAACCGATAGGATGCCGGATGACGATGAGGATATCTGACAGATGTTTGACATTCAGGAAGAGTTGAAAAAACTCCCGGATCTTCCGGGAGTTTACATTATGCATGATGCTTCTGATGCCATTCTCTATGTGGGAAAAGCCATCAGCTTGAATCGGCGTGTGCATTCCTACTTCCGTGAAAGTACCAAAAAGACGGCAAAGATTCAGAAGATGGTGTCTCTCATCGACCATTTCGAATACATCTTAACGGATTCCGAATTAGAGGCCCTGGTGCTGGAGAACAATCTCATCAAGGAGCACAGGCCGAAATACAACACCCTGCTGAAGGACGATAAAACCTATCCCTACATCAAGGTGACATTGGCGGAGGACTTTCCCAGAGTCCTGTTTTCCCGCACCATGAAAAAGGATAAGTCGAAATATTTCGGTCCCTTTACCGGAGCCACTGTGGTAAAGGATACCATCGAGCTTTTGACAAAGCTTTATAAGATCCGGACCTGTTCTAAAAAACTGGTCTGTGAAAACAAAGAGGAAGGCGGTTTTGCCCTGCCTACGGGAGAGCGGGCCTGCCTGAACTACCATATGCACCAGTGTGACGCCCCCTGCATGGGGCTCATCAGCAAAGAGGAGTATGCCGGGAACGTGAAAAAAGCCCTGGAGTTTTTAGGAGGCAACTATGCCCCCGTACTGAAGGACCTGGAGGCAAAAATGCAGGCGGCTTCGGAGAATATGGAGTTTGAGGAAGCCATTCGCTGGCGGGATCTGCTGGCCTCCGTAAAGGCAGTGGCCCAGAAGCAGAAGATCACCGACTCCGGCGGTGAGGACAAGGATGTGATCGCACTGGCAGCGGACGATGCGGCCATGGTGGTGCAGGTCTTCTTTGTCAGGGACGGAAAGCTCATCGGCCGGGAGCATTACTACATGAAGAATACGGAAAACGAAAGTCCTTCGGAGGCGCTGGGCAGCTTTGTGAAGCAGTACTATGCAGGAACGCCTTACCTGCCGAAGACCATTTTGCTTTCCGAAGAAATCGAGGACATTCCGCTTTTGGAAAAGTGGCTTTCCCAGCGAAAGGACAGCCGCGTCTATTTCGAGGTTCCCAAGATCGGACAAAAGGAAAAGCTGGTGGAGCTTGCCAAAAAGAATGCGGCTTTGGTGCTTTCCCAGGATAAGGAGCGGATCAAACGGGAGCAGGAGCGAACCCTGGGTGCCGTTGCCCAGATCGGAGAGCTCGTCGGCCTTGAGGGCATCAGCAGGATGGAGGCCTTTGATATTTCCAATACCAGCGGCTATGAATCCGTGGGTTCCATGGTGGTGTTTGTAGATGGCAAACCCAGAAGGAGCGACTACCGGAAGTTCCGTATCAAAACCGTGGAGGGACCCAACGACTACGCCTCCATGAAGGAGGTTCTTACCAGGCGCTTTGTGCATGGCCTGGAGGAACGGGCCCAGCGGGAGGAAAAAAAGTTAGACAACGCTTACGGAAGCTTTACCCGGTTTCCGGATCTTTTGCTCATGGACGGTGGCAGGGGCCAGGTGAATATCTGTCTCCAGGTGCTTTCCGAGTTGGGACTTTCCATTCCGGTTTGCGGCATGGTAAAGGATGATCACCACAGAACCAGAGGTTTGTATTATAATAACAAAGAGGTGCCCATCGATACCCACTCCGAGGGATTTTT
>JAEEKV010000181.1 GCA_016282595.1 Lachnospiraceae bacterium | reverse complement strand
TCATGGTCCGCATCGGTGGTACGGATGAATCTGTCATAGTCCGTTCCCATAAGGTCCCAAAGGCGTTTGATCTCGCCTGCGGTCATATCTACAAATTCCTTGGGGCTCATGCCTTCTTCGATGGCCCTGGTCTCAATCTTCTGTCCGTGCTCATCCGAACCGGTCTGAAAATGTACGTCAAACCCGTCCGCTTTTTTATACCTTGCAATGGCGTCTGCCAAAATGATCTCATAGCAGTTGCCGATATGCGGCTTGCCTGAAGTATAGGCAATGGCCGTCGTCAGATAATACTTTCCTTTGTTCTGCATAAATACTTCCTTCTTCCTGTTTCTATTTTTATGACTTTGCTGCCTCTAACAGCTTCTGCTTCAGCTGGCCTTCGATCTGGGCAAGCTCTGCTTCTGCGGCACGTCTCTTTGCCTTGCCTTCCTTCTGGATGGCAACCACTTCGTCCATGGTGGAAATGAGAAGCTCGTTGGTGGTCTTCAAAGTCTCGATATCTACGATACCTCTCTCGGACTCCTTGGCGCTGGCGATGGTAGCCTGCTTTAAGGACTCTGCATTCTTCTTCAGAAGGGCGTTGGTCATGTCGTTTACTTCACGCTCTGCCCTTGCTGCCTGGTTGGAATGCTCTACGCCGATGGCGATAACCATCTGGTTCTTCCAAAGAGGAATGGTATTAACGATGGTGGACTGGATCTTTTCTGCCATCATCTGATCGGAGGTCTGTACCATACGGATCTGAGGTGCGGTCTGCAGTGCGATGTTTCTGGTAAGCTCCAGATCATAGATCTTCTTCTCGAAGCGGTCACACTGTGCTGCAAGATCCTTGGCTGCCTGTGCATCCTCTACCAGTCCTGTCTGAGCTGCCTTATTCTGAAGCTCAATAAGCTCTCCGGCTCTCACCTCTTCCAGTTTCTTCTTACCTGCCAGGATGTACATGGTCAGTTCCTTAAAATATGCCAGGTTCAGATCGTACATCTTATCCAGCACATCGATATCCTTCAAAAGGGTGATCTGGTGTCTCTCCAGCTCATGGGAAATGGCGTTAACGTTGGTCTCAACCTTGGCGTATTTTGCCTTCATGGCGGTCATCTTGTTGGCGCCCTTCTTAAAGAAAGCGGAAAGACCCTTCTCGCCGTTGTCGATCTCAAAGCTCTTAAGCTCTGTTACAAGGCCTGTGATCATGTTGCCGACTTCACCCATATCCTTGGTCTTTACATTGCCCATGGCCTTCTCGGAAAAATCAGCCATCTTCTTCTGGGTGCCTGCACCGAAGCTCATAACTGCCTTGGCGTTGGTGACATCGATCTTCTTGGCAAAATCCTCAACCTGACGAAGCTCTTCGGGAGATAAGTTAACCTCCTCGGGATGAACACCCTTCTGCTTCATCAGCTTCGCCGTCTCATCGGAAACGGAAAGCTGTGCCAGATTCAAAGCCTCCTCCGCTGCGGAAACGCCGCTGCTGACTACGATCTCTGTTTCTCCCTCTTCGGGAACATCAAAGGTCAGTACCGGTGCGGTAGGTGCCTCTACGATTACATCCTTGAACTCTTCTGCCATTGTTTTTTCCTCCCTGTATGTTTGTATTTTTAGTTATTGCAATTCATCCCCTGTTAAGCCGTCCTGTTGTAACATTGTTTTCATTACGGATATATCACTGGATACGTCCCAGGCCAGATCCTCAAAGAGACTGTCCAAAAGCTTCTCGAAGGCGTCATTGATGGTGTCCATGGCGGACTCGATCTCTTTTTTGGTGTTGGTGATATTGTCTCCCACCTGAGGCTGCTTATCCACTTCAATGTAAGCTGAAAGAAGCTTTTCCGTGGTAGGCAGGTAATACTCCATAAACTTCCGAAGGCTTTGGGCGGTATCGGGTTTCTTTTTCACCTGCTCGAAGATCTTGTACATGATGCTTTCCAGCCGATAGAGCTTGTTGGACATCTCCAGGGTATCCGGGATCAGGTCGTTGTAATGACGAACCTTTTTCAGATACTCATTGCCCTCCCGAAGCAGCTCCTTCACGGTGGCATCCACATCTCCTGTGGTAAAGTAGTTCTCCCGCTTTTCCTCTTCCTGCTGACGCTTCTTATAGCTGTCGGCGGCGTTGCGGTACTGGTCGTAGGCCTGATCCGTCAGAAGCAGCATCTCCTGATCGTCATCCATTCTGGCCTTGGGCAAAAGTCCCTGCTTTTTCATCCGCTCCAGCTTTTTCCGAAGCTTATTCTCGCCGATCCCCAGCTTGGTTGCCAGCTCGTCGATCTTAAAGTATTCCGCATTGCCCACATAACGGCCATACTGGTAATACTCGCTCACCGTATCCTTTTTCTTTTTCCCCGAGGAAAAGAGAATGCCGGAGGCTCCCGTAATGAGGGCTCCCGTAACAATGGGAAATACCATTCCGGTGGCTGCCAGTGCAGTTCCCGCCACCACCTGAGCTGCGGCTACGATGCCGGTAAAGACGGTGCCGATGCCTCCCATTGCCATTCCCATGGAACCGAAGACCATGGGCGCAAGTCCCGTGTTTTTGCTCACGTTCCTGCTGTTAAAAGGTGTAGGTGCAAAAAAGTCTCTCTGAGATGGCGTCCCTTGTGCATACTGAGGTGCGCTCCTTTGTCTCTGGGCAGCACCGGCCTGCTGGGCGGTGTTTTGATAGGTTCCCGGATCCTTTCCTGCATGCATGGCTGCCTGCTGGAGGTTCTGGTTCCGATTGGGATTCCGGTAGTCATACTGTCCGTAGGCGCCCCTTTGACCGAAGATGGTTTGAGAAGTCTGATTCGGCCTTGCGGAATAGGTTCCGGAGGCTGCTCCGCTTCCATACACCTTCTGATAGCCTGCCCGGTTCTGGTTTCCGGCATAGGAGCCGGACATCCTGGACTGGGAGGAAGAATTCGGTGTGTTGGGACCCTGTCTTCTGTCGGAAGAATAGCGTCTGTAAGCATCGCTGGAGTAAGCGCCCTTGGAATAATCCGCCTGGGCTGTGGTCTTTTGCGCAGTGCTGCTGCTCTGGGCACTTGAGGAAGATCTGCCCTCCGCATAGTTGGGCTGATAGATACCGTCCTTTTTGTTGGTGGGCTCCACGCTGCCGGTATAGACCTGATCATCTCTGGTAACCTGACGCGCAGGACCATTACCTCCCTGGGACCGTATATCCTC
>JAEEKV010000180.1 GCA_016282595.1 Lachnospiraceae bacterium | reverse complement strand
TTAACCTGGATGCGGGTTTCTCATTATTTTGAACCTACAATTGATGAAAACGGGATTCCTATATTGCCATGTAGATGTCACGCCTTACCTTAGTGGTCGGAGGACGGCAGAAGCAGGGGCTGCGGTGACCCACCTGGCTTGAGGCTAGGAGTCAAAGTATGAGAGCTCATGTTCAGGGGTTTTTGTTTATGCCTTATTTGAGCGGGAATCGCATGCTATGAACAATATACTGCAAGAGGTTCGAAAAGATTTTCAGAAACGGATAGGAGAGGATCACATCAGTGCTTATGCTTCAAGTACTGCTTTTTTTACGTTCCTGTCCCTCTTTCCGATGATCCTTCTTTTATTGTCTATCCTGCCCTATACACCGCTTAGGCAGGAGGTGCTTTTGACCATTCTGTCAAAGATCTTTCCCGATTCCATGTATCTGATGATCGACGGGATCATAGATGATCTCTACAGTGCATCAGGAGCGGTGCTGCCCATTACCCTGATCGTGATGCTGTGGTCAGCCGCAAAGGGGACCCTGGCGCTGACACGGGGGCTGAATGTGATCTTTGAAGTACAGGAAAAGCGCAATTATCTGATCCTTCGGTTTCGGGCAACCCTCTATACCATAGCCATGCTTTTGATCATTCTGGTGCTGCTGGTCGGCCTCGTTTTTTCCTACAAGATCAGAGACAATCTGATCCTGCAATGGCCGGGCATTAAATACATCTTTGAGTTTCTGGTATCCGTCAGGTTTTTATTTGTATTCGGGTTTTTGACGATCCTTTTTACTACGATCTATACCTATCTGCCGAACCGGAAAAACCGCTTTCATCTGCAGATTCCGGGGGCGCTGTTTACTGCAGTGTCCTGGTACTTTATATCCTGGATCTTTTCCATCTATGTCAATGCCGTAAATGTGATGAATACTTATGGGAGCCTGAGTACCGTAGTGGTGGCCATGGTTTGGATGTACTCCATTTTTTATATGGTTTTTATCGGCTGTGCCATCAACTGCAGCCTGGAGCAGTATTTAAAGAAACTGAAGCGCAAAAAACTGTTAAAAATACCCCACCGCAGTGCAACCAAAGAACATACGCAAACCTCTTAAGGATAGAAACAAATTTGTAAGCTTTCAAACAGGAGAACAAGATTATGCATGAAAAGATTACGTTACCGAAGCCTTCTGAAGTATCAGACGAGATCTTAAAACAGTCCTGGGGAAATGTCCGGGATTATTTGGATGTTTTCATTCCGTTTTTGTCGAAAAAAGAGCAGTCCGCATTTTTGAATAATCCGATCTATACCGGTCTGGATTCCAATGAAGACGGTTCGTCATTCTATAACACCTATGTCCATGAAGACAATAATATGGTGATGGCGGATTACGAGATTCCCCATCCTCAGCTGAATGTCATGAAGGTTTTTGAGGTACAGGACAAAGATGCCTTTAAGGATTTGGTGAAAAGCGGCCAGGAGGCAGTAGATTATTATAACAAAGCCTATGAAGATTACTCCAATGATCCGAACACCTTTAATCTGTATGCAAAATCTCTGGCGGAAGAGATCAAGATGGAGGGGGATCTGGTTGAAGCAGCCCAGCAGGTAAAAAACGACTGGGATTATGAGGCAAAAGACATTCTGACAAGACTGGAGCAGCGCGAGTACAGAGCCACTACAGAGCTTGAAAAAGTAGATAAAAATATCGATGACAAGATGCGCGAAATCGAGAGAGTACAGCAAAGACTGGAATCTCTTGGGGATGTGGAAGATGACGGACAGCTGGAATATAATCCCTTCCGTCCCACAGTAGATAAAAAGCAGCTGGAGATGTCTTTGGACATTGAGACAAAAGAACTGCGGGAGCTGTCAGAAAGAAGACAACAGCTCCAGGACGAACTGACATCCATCGATAAACAACGGATGCAGACGAATGAAGAGACCAAAAGAATAGATGATCAGCTGCAAAAGACCAAGGACCATCTGGAGCTCATGAGGAGCGAGATTGAAAAGGATATCAATGAGGATCGCTTTGCGGAGCATAAGGAAAAAGCAGTTGCATTCATGAAGGCCATGACGGCCAATAATATCCAGCGATTTGTGGATGGCTATACCAATGCCTATATATCGACCAGAAGTCCTTTCAGAATCGGAAAAGCGGCTTTTGGTCCGGTCATGGACTGCTCGAGAGAGAGGGATCTGGTTTCCAAGATCGCAGCTGCCAACAGAAGAGGGTTCCCTGCGTATGACTGTATCATCCAGACGGATCAGGCCGATCAGACGCTCTGTGAGTATTGGAAGGAAAAAGGAGACAAAGAGCTTTCTCCTGAAAGAGAACAGGTTTACAGGGCACGGCTTTTTGATCAGGCAAGCCAGATCGAGCATTATCTGGATACGATGTATAAGACCATTGAAGATCCGACCAGAAATAAACTGTTGCACGATCTGCAGTTTACGGATCCCGGAAACGATCCTTTTCATGTGCATGAACAGTCTGCAAGAGGATCTTCGCTTTTAAGATCCACTGCCGAAGCCTACAGAATGGGCCTTCAGAACAACTGGCGAATTGATGATCTGGGAACACTGTCTTATTTCAATTATGCCAGAAGAATGTCCAGACAGACGACGCAATCGAATAATGCTTTGGATGCCAACAAGTTTAAGATGTATGATAAGCCGAAGTATAAAGACGCCCAGCATGAAAACTGGCTGGATCGGATGGATCAGCTCTGGGAACGGGTACAGTCTTCACCGATCTATACCGGCATCGGCAGAAATAATTATCTGAATGAGATGCATAAGCTGATGGAAGAAGGGTATCAGAAGGGATATGTTGGGGAAGGCCTTGCAGGCTGCTTTTCCAATACCTATAATTTCGCCAGAAATCCGGAAGTGGAAAAGAAGATCGCAGAGGAAAAGATCCAGGGCGCGATCCCGACTGATAAATTGGTCATCAGTGAGGATGGGAAAAAGAATATCGAGTCCCTTCAGCACCTGAAAAAGAATGAAATGTATGCAAGCGATCTGGTGCAGGGTTCTTTGGAAAACCAGTCCGAGACCTATGAAGAGTACATCGATAGTATCGAAATGGATGAGGATCTGATGAATAAAACCATCGTATCCGAAGAGGACGGGCCGGAGGTTGAAAATCCGGATATGGACATCCTGTTCCCGAAGGAAAACGAGAAGCAAAGCAGCTCTGCTGCGGATGACTTTGAGATCCTTGAAAAGCCTGTGCAGGTAAAAGACTGGGCGCTGGACGATGCGATGCAGAAATTTGGCACAAAGAGAAATTCGTTTGTCAGAGCGGAGTCCGATACACACAAAAATCTCAGGGAAGCAGCAGAGCGGATGATCGCCATGAAGGAGACGGTTCCTTTGGGAAAAACATCGGATCTTGCCCAAATGGCTGAATACCTGGAAAAACTCGATGAAGTAATGGCATACGCCAAAATCTACAAAAAGGATAAAGCAGGTGCCAATACACCGGCCGGTCAGGAAAGACTCAAAGGCGCGAAGGCATTTGTACAATATGCCAAAAATGAGGAAAGAAGACTGCGGGAAGCCTACAATGCCGCAGGAAATACCAACGTTACATTGGATCAGATCCGCTTAAGCACCGCAGTAGAAAGATCCTTGCAGGCAGAAACGAAGATCGGCCGGCTTTGCGAAAACGGCATGCCGCAGTCAAAGGAAGAAAGGGCGCAGCTCAATTCACTTGTAGCAGATATGCTGGTAGCGGAATTTGCTCAAAGCAAAGTACAGGCCAACAAAGATACTTTCAATACGTTAGGGTTCAATGTGCTGAAAAACAACATTTTGAATGACAAGACCTTTCAGAAGGTGATGAACAGTTATAGCAAAAAGGAAAACTTTAACGCGAAAGACCTGGTGAATGAGATTAGAAGCGGTAATATGACAAAGCAGATCGCGAAAAAAGGCAAGAGTGCAGAAAAGCCGCAAACACCCGAGAAACAGATGGCAGACAAGGCAAAGAACCGGGAAACGATAAAGCGGGCCAATACCATGTGATCAGAGTGATGCATGTTTGGCCTAAGGCGCCATAGGAAGCAATTTTTAAGTTCACAAAATCGGTGAACTGTGTTACAATCTAGTTTGGTGTGTTGGGTAAAAAGGGCGAGGATACATCTTTGCCCTTTTTTCTCGATAAGATTTATAAAAGAAACGAGGTGCGGATCAAAATGTCATTAAGCAGAATCCGAATAGTCTTTATGATGCCTGCGACGGCGTAGGCATAGAAGACCAATACAGCTATGCAACATGCCGGCTGCAGGCGTGATAGTAGAGAAAGAGACTTTGAATAATCAGTAGGAGAATATGATGAAAGAAAGATTACAGAAGATAAAAGAAGAGGTTCTGGCGCAGATCAGTGCCAGCCAGACCCTTGATCAGTTAAATGAGATCCGTGTCAGCCAGTTAGGTAAAAAGGGCGCGCTGACGGAGATCTTAAAGGGTATGAAGGATGTGGCACCCGAAGATCGGCCCAAGGTCGGACAGCTGGTAAATGAGACCAGGGCGGAGATCGAAAAGGTGCTTGAGCAGTCAAAGGCCAAGATGGAGGCTCTGGTGCGCGAGTCCAGACTCTCTTCCGAGATCATCGACGTTACTCTTCCCGCAAAGCGCATGAAGGTAGGACATATGCACCCCAATATGCGTGCCCTGCAGGAAGTGGAGAATATTTTCGTGGGAATGGGCTATGAGGTTGTGGAAGGCCCTGAGGTTGAGCGCGATTACTACAATTTCGAGGCACTTAACATTCCTGCGGATCACCCTGCAAAGGATGAGCAGGACACCTTCTACATCAGTGGGGATATCCTGCTGCGTACCCAGACTTCATCCACTCAGGTGCATGAGATGGAGAAGGGCAAGCTTCCCATCCGTATGATCGCACCCGGAAGAGTGTTCCGTTCCGATGAAGTGGATGCGACCCATTCACCTTCCTTCCATCAGATTGAAGGACTTGTGATCGATAAGCACGTGACCTTTGCCGATCTGAAGGGAACCCTTGCGGTATTTGCAAAGGAGCTGTTCGGGGAGGACACCAAGGTAAAATTCCGTCCCCATCATTTCCCTTTCACCGAGCCTTCCGCAGAGATGGACGTATCCTGCTTCAAGTGCGGTGGTAAGGGCTGCCGGTTCTGCAAGGGCGAGGGCTGGATCGAGATCCTCGGCTGCGGAATGGTGCATCCCCATGTTTTGGAGATGAGCAAGATCGATCCCAATGAATATACCGGATTCGCATTCGGCGTAGGTTTGGAGCGTATCGCACTTTTGAAGTACGAGATCGATGATATGAGACTTTTATACGAGAATGATGTACGTTTTCTGAATCAGTTTTAACGTCGCGCCAGGGAAATACAAGCGGATGCGAAGCAGACATTTGTATTTCCGGCGCAGTTTAACGAGCAAACCGTCTGCGAAGCAGACAGTTGAGCAGCGACAGCTGCGGGTTTGCGAGTATAGGCAGGATTAAACTGCGAAGCAGACAGTTGAGCAGCGACAGCTGCGGGTTTGCGAGTCTTAGAAAGAAACAAGCGATTTGAAGAAAGGATAGGATAAAGATATATGAACGCGGCAATGAATTGGCTGAAAGCATA
>JAEEKV010000003.1 GCA_016282595.1 Lachnospiraceae bacterium | reverse complement strand
CTGGGAAGTGAGCCTTCCAAAGAGGAACTGGATTATTTTTCCCTGGAGAAAAACGTTTCCGAAAACACCCCGCCCTGCTTTTTGTGGCAGACCAGAGAAGATGCGCTGGTACCGGTGAAGAACAGCTACCTGATGGCGGAGGCACTTTTGGAAAAGGGCCTGCCCTTCGCCCATTACGTGTTCCCGGCGGGCTTTCACGGACTCTCCATTGCGGATGAAACCTTCTTTACCGGATGGTCCGGAGAAGAATACACCATGGAGCAGGTGAGAAGAGCCGTGGATGCTGTGAAAGACGGAAAGGGCGTCAGGGTGTCGGAGACGCGCAGGCAGGAACTGATGGATCAGTTCTTCGGAGAAAACGAACCCATGGCCTTTGAACTGGATCAGAGCTTGCGGGAGGATGTAGGCCTTTGGGGCAGGATGGCCGAGGCCTGGATCAAACGACTGTAAGCATTGCTTTTTTATGGGCTGTTTGTTACAATGGGTAAGGTTTTTTGAAGCCGGAAAGAGCAGGTAATACCCAGTGAAGATGTTTGACATCAAAAACATGGTGCATGAATACTTCAGGCGCGATGAGGAAGGTAATGTGACAGGGATCACCACAGCGGTGGATCACGTCAACCTTCAGGTGGCGCCCGGGGATTTTATTGCCATTTTGGGACATAACGGCTCCGGAAAATCAACCCTTGCCAAGCATTTAAATGCCATCCTGTATCCGTCTGAGGGTACCGTTTGGGTAGATGGCATGGATACCAAGGATGAGGAAAAACTGATGGCTATCCGGCAGACCACCGGAATGGTATTTCAGAACCCGGATAATCAGATCATTGCCCAGCTGGTGGAAGAGGATGTGGGCTTCGGCCCCGAAAATCTGGGGGTCCCTTCAGATGAGATCTGGCAGCGGGTAGAGGAAAGTCTGAAGGCGGTAGGCATGTATGAATACCGGAAAAAATCCCCCAACCGCTTATCCGGAGGTCAGAAGCAGCGGGTTTCCATCGCTGGGGTTCTGGCAATGCATCCGAAATGCATTGTGCTTGACGAGCCCACAGCCATGTTGGATCCCAGCGGCCGCAGGGAAGTTATCCGGGCGGCAAGAGCCCTGAACGATGTGGAGCGCATCACGGTGATCCTCATTACCCATTATATGGAAGAAGTGGTCTATGCGGATCATATTTACGTTATGGATCACGGTAAGGTGGCAATGGAGGGAACCCCCAAGGAGATCTTTTCCAGAGTGGATGATCTGCTTGCCCTGCGATTGTCCGTTCCCCAGGTTACCCTGCTTGCCCATGAACTGAAAAAACGTGGTCTTCCCCTTCCGGCCGGAATCCTGACAAGGGAAGAACTTGTCAAGGAACTGGTGAAGCTGAAGAACAGAAGATGAGATAAAACCTATGCCGATTATTATCGATCATTTAACACATGAATATGAAAAAGGCACAGCCATGGCTCACAAGGCCCTGGAGGATATCTCTTTGCAGATTCCCGACGGCCAGTTTGTAGGACTGATCGGTCATACCGGGTCCGGGAAATCCTCCCTGATCCAGCATCTGAACGGCCTTTTGAAACCTACAGACGGAACCGTTTATGTGGATGGCGAGGATATTTTTGATAAGGACTATGAGATGAAAAAGCTCCGCAGCAAGGTGGGGCTGGTATTCCAGTATCCGGAGCACCAGCTCTTTGAGGCGGATGTGTTCCAGGATGTTTGCTACGGGCCCAAGAATCTGGGGCTGGATCAAAAAGAGATCGAGCTGAGAGCTTATGAAGCCCTGAAAAAAGTAGGCTTCCCGGATGATGCTTTTTATGTTTCTCCCTTTGATCTGTCCGGCGGCCAGAAAAGAAGGGTAGCTATCGCCGGTGTGCTTGCCATGAAGCCCAAGGTGCTGATCCTGGATGAGCCCACTGCGGGACTGGATCCCAAGGGAAGAGACGAGATCTTAGAGCTGGTGCGGCAGATGCAAAGAGAATTGCAGATGACCGTGATCCTGGTTTCCCACAGTATGGAAGATGTGGCAAACTATGTGGATCGGATCCTTGTGATGAGCAAGGGAAAGATCATTCTGGACGGAGAACCCGCAGAGGTCTTTACCCATAGAGAAGAATTGGAAGAGGCAGGCCTTGCACTGCCCCAGGTAACTTACGTTGTGCAGGATCTGCAAAAAGAGGGCTTTCATCTGGAAGGCTCCATTACCACGGTTTCACAGGCGGCAGACGCCATTTTGAAGGAATTTTAATATGATACGCGAGATCACCATCGGACAGTATTACCAGACGGATTCCATTCTCCACAGACTGGATCCCCGGGTAAAACTCATCGGTACAATTTTATATATCGTGTCCATCTTTCTTTACAGAAAGCCGCTTCCCTTTGCATTGGCGGCTCTGTTTCTGGTGGCCTGCATCATTCTGTCCAAGGTGCCTTTTCGCTATATGATCAGAGGCCTTAAGACCATTCTGTTTCTCATGCTGTTTACCGCAGCCTTCAATCTGTTTTTGACACCGGGCGAAGTGGTTTGGAGCATCGGAAAACTGAGCATTTCCAGGGAAGGTATTTTGGCTACGGTTTATATGATCCTTCGCATGATCCTTTTGATCATAGGATCCTCATTGATGACATTGACAACGACGCCCAATCAGCTGACGGACGCCATGGAAAAGCTGCTCTGGCCCCTGACAAAGATTCATCTTCCGGTACATGAGGTGGCAATG
The DNA here is from genome assembly GCA_016282595.1 of Lachnospiraceae bacterium. Taxonomy (GTDB): domain Bacteria; phylum Bacillota; class Clostridia; order Lachnospirales; family Lachnospiraceae; genus RGIG7926. The sequence continues at coordinate 4,227 of JAEEKV010000003.1, read as the reverse complement.
ATGATGTCCATCGCCCTTCGGTTTATCCCTATTCTATTGGAAGAGACGGATAAGATCATGAAGGCGCAAATGGCAAGAGGGGCAGATTTTGAAAGTGGCAATCTTATTAAGAGGATGAAGGCCATGGTACCCCTTTTGGTACCGCTGTTTATTGCAGCCTTCAGAAGAGCCAATGACCTGGCAATGGCCATGGAAGCCAGATGCTATCAGGGCGGTGAGGGCAGAACCAAGATGAAGCCCCTTCGCTACAAAGGCAGAGATACAGGCGCCTATGTTGTACTGATCTGTTATCTTGCAGCAGTGATCGTGTTGGGCAAAGGCCTTATCAAGATCGGATAAAGAGTCAGAGTATGGCAGAGAATCAGATGGAAAATGAAGCGAAAAAGAGAGTGATGCTGACCGTAGCCTATGACGGCACGGCTTATAACGGATGGCAGATCCAGCCAAACGGCGTCACCATAGAAAGCGAACTGGCCAGAGCCTATGAAGAGCTGACCGGGGAAAAGATCACCATCACCGGAGCCAGTCGCACGGATGCGGGAGTGCATGCACTGTGCAATAAAGCGGTATTCGATACTACGACAATGATTCCCGCAGAAAAGCTTTCCTATGCACTGAATCGCTATCTGCCTGAGGATATCCGGATCCGGCAATCCTGCCAGGTGGCGCCGGATTTTCATCCTCGCAGAGTGGAAAGCGAAAAAACCTATCTCTATCAAATCTATAACGGTCCTTTTCCGGATCCTACCCTGCGGCTTTACAGCTATTTTGTCTATGTCCCCCTGGATGTGGAAGCTATGAAGCAGGCAGCGGCTTTTTTTGAAGGAACTCACGATTTTGCAGCTATATCCACCTATAAGCCGGAGGTAGAGAGTACCGTCAGGACCATCAAAGCCATTTCCGTGGAGGAAACCAAAAGAGAAGCAGGTAGCGAAGATCGGCTTATTTCCATTCGCGTTACGGGCAACGGCTTCTTATATCATATGGTACGGATCCTTGCAGGTACCCTTTTGGAAGTGGGCAGAGGACGGATGAAGCCGGAAGAGATCCCGGGGATATTGGAATCCCAAAACAGGGATCTTGCGGGACCTACAGCTCCGGCCTGCGGCTTGACTATGATTTCTCATATTTTTCTGTAAAAAAGTTTTGTAGCATACCCTGCAATATGGTAAAATTATAGAGTGGTTTGAGGCCGCGTACAGTCATTTGGGGATCTGACTGAGAGGGTATAGATCGAAAGCAGGAGGGAAGGCAATGAAGAATCTGAGTATCAAGCTGAAACTGATGAGTAATACGGTTCCGCTGGCGCTGATGATCCTTTTTCTCATCTTTATGATGGGACAGGGAGAGCTTAGCACTCTCAGAAAAGCAAGGGAAGTGTATTATGAGAATCTGAAGGGAATGTCCGACAAGCTCCTTTCCCTGGATCGTGACTTCTACCAGGCTCAGATGGGAATGGATAAGGCGGTTCAGTACCGTGAAAAGAACAATGATATGTTTGTTCAGGAGGGCATTGAAGCTTATAAGGAAAATGCCCAACAGGTAGCAGACGGCTTTGAGGAGATCGCAAGGATCCTGGATGAAGACCCTTATCTTCGGGATGAGTTTCGGGCAGAGGGCCAGGAAAAGAGCTGCGCGGAGATCCTGAATTCTTCCATGAATACCTTCAGGACATGGAGAAGCGGCTATAACCCGGAGACGGATGAAGGCAATTACGGCGTACAGATGCCCAGGTTCAATTCCGCCAGAGAGGGGATCAACCAGTTAGAGGATGTCCTTGATGGCTATGCACCTTATCTGGATCATCAACTGGAAAGCCTGATCAAAAAGACCTTATTCTTTACCGTGTTGATCATTGCCGTTGTATTGGTATTGTTGACCTGGCTTACCGTGAAGATCATCCGTTATATCCGCATCAATGTGGAGAAGGTAGCAGATTCCATGGCCCATCTGGCAAATGGTGAATTTGTAAAAGTGGATGAAAGCAGCGTTGGAAAAGATGAGGTGGGACAGATCATCCGCAATTCCAACTACCTTGTGGATACCCTGCAGAACATCATTCTGGACATCAAGAATATCGTGGATAACGTGAACAAATCCGCTACGGAGCTGGCTGAGACGGCAGATCAGATCTCCCAGACCACCGATGGTATTTCCGAGGCAGTCCAGGGTATTTCCACCGGAGCAGTTCAGCAGGCAGAGGAGATCCAGAATGCCAATATCAATGTGGAGAGGATTTCTGATGCAGTATCCAGAGTCAGAGACAATACCAATTCCCTGGAGCAGACAGCTACCAATATGAATGCTGAGAGCCAGGGAGCTGTGGAAGAGCTTGGAAAACTCAGACAGAGCGCTTCCGATATGAGCAGATCCATCACGGAGATCACGGATCGGATCAATGCCACCAGTATGGCAGTTTCCAATATCAATGATAAGGTAGCGGCCATTACTTCCATCGCATCCCAGACCAACCTGTTGGCGCTGAACGCTTCCATTGAGGCAGCCAGAGCAGGAGACGCAGGAAGAGGATTTGCCGTAGTTGCTGAAGAGATCGGTAAGCTGGCAGATGATTCCGCAAGAAGTGCAGATGAGATCCGCAAGGAAATGGAGAGGCTCCTTGGTGAGTCCAGCCAGGCGGTTAAGACAGCAAAAGAAGTTCAGAGCACCAATGAAGCACAGCAGAGCGTAATCAACAACACTGTTGACAGCATCGATGTTCTCATCGGGGCCATTGGTACTACCGTAAGCGGCGTGGGCAGCATCAATGAAAGTGCCCAGCAGTCCGAAGCAGCCAGAGAGGTGGTTGTGGATGTAATGTCTTCCCTTTCCGCCATTTCCGAGGAAAATGCGGCATCCACCGAGGAGACCGGAGCTGCCATGGAAGAGCTCAACGCCAACATCAACATCCTGGCCCAGTCGGCAGAAGCGCTGCAGGGGCTGGCAAGACAACTGGCAGAGGATATTTCCTTCTTCAAGAACTGAGACAGAGCTTCTATCAAACAGAGTCCAAAACCGGTCACAGGCTGTGGCCGGTTTTTTATCCTGATCTTGGAAAAACCTGAGAATCAGGGCTTGACACGCCAGAAGGCGTGGCATATAATAGTTAACTGTGACGGCAGAAGGGTAGCCATGCCCCGGAGACCCCAACCGTCGGAGTCAAATCACTTCCCAGAGGAGATTCCCTTGACCGGAAACGCATAGGTCATGGCAGGCAACAAGTATGGTTAGGCTGCATTTTTGCAGGCTGAACACGGGAAATCGTTTCCCAAGTGAATTTGGAGGTAACGTTATGAAGACATTTATGCCGAATCCACAGACCGTAGAAAGAAAATGGTATGTGGTGGATGCTACGGATATGACTCTCGGACGCCTTGCATCTGAGGTCGCTAAAGTTTTAAGAGGAAAGAATAAGCCGATCTTTACTCCTCACGCTGATACCGGTGACTATGTAGTGATCGTAAATGCAGAGAAGGTTAAAGTAACCGGTAAGAAACTGGATCAGAAGATGTATTATCATCACTCTGATTACGTAGGTGGTATGAAAGAGACCAACCTTCGTGAGATGATGGCAAAGAAGCCTGAGAGAGTTGTTGAGCTGGCTGTAAAGGGTATGCTTCCTAAGGGACCCCTGGGCAGACAGATGTACAAGAAGCTTCACGTATATGCAGGTCCTGAGCATCAGCAGGCAGCACAGAAGCCCGAAGTACTTACTTTTTAAGGCTGAAAGGAGAAGATAGAAATGGCGAAAGCAACGAATACATATCATGGAACAGGCAGACGTAAAAAGTCCATCGCCCGTGTATATTTGAAACCCGGTAAGGGCCAGATCGTAGTAAACAAGAGATCCCTTGATGAGTACTTCGGAATGGAGACCCTGAAGGTGATCGTTCGTCAGCCTCTGGTTGCTACCGAGACTACTGACAAGTTCGATATCCTTGTTAACGTAAAGGGCGGCGGTTTCACCGGACAGGCAGGTGCCATCCGTCACGGAATCGCAAGAGCACTTCTTACCGTTGACAACGATTACAGACCGGTTCTGAAGAAAGCCGGATACCTGACACGTGATCCTCGTATGAAAGAGCGTAAGAAATACGGTCTCAAAGCAGCGAGAAGAGCACATCAGTTCTCGAAGAGATAATCTGCGCAAACTACAAGCGGTGCAAAACAAAGCAAATACCAACTCCCTGGATGCTTGCATCCAAGGGAGTTTTTTATTTGCTTTTGTTT
>JAEEKV010000021.1 GCA_016282595.1 Lachnospiraceae bacterium | reverse complement strand
AGATCGAGGATGATGCGTTTGCAATGTACAAAAAAGTGAGAGCGGATCAGCTGGAAGTAACGTTGTTTGGTGCGCCTTTGATCAATAACCATATTGAAGAGGGAGATTATTTTGTACGTGCAGATGCCAATCTTATCATAACTCCAGAGAGTTGTAATACTGAGGAAGATGAGGAAGAACTGCAGGAGATAATAGGATTAAAGCCGATCCCGGATGGCAGTGTGATTGAGTGCGGCGATGAGAACGCATTCAGGGCGGCTGATGCTTATCGAAAAAAATACGCGAAAGAGTTGGAAAATCTGAAGATCGTCAGAATGAATCCTTATACGGTAAGCGTCAATAACGGCGAGGGGGACGGAGAATACCTCAAAGGTACAACGGTGACGATCAAAGCTGATTTGGCACCTGCGGATCGGGTGTTCGAAAAATGGATCAGCTCTGATGTGACATTTGCAGATGATCGTGCCGAAGAAACTACCTTTATCATGCCAAAGAAAGCAGTTGAGATATCTGCGATATACAGAGACCGGGATGCAGCTGCTTCGCCGGTGATCGATCCTGCGGATGGAATTTATGAAGACAGACAGGCGGTGATTCTGACCTCTGATACAAAGGACGCTGAGATTTACTACACGACAGACGGCAGCGAGCCTTCGACGCAGAGTACGAAGTATGTACGTCCGTTCTTTGTTTCCAAAACGACTGTGATCAAAGCAATAGCAGTGAAGGAAGGCTTAAAAGACAGTCTGGTAACAACAGCAGCGATCACGATCAAAGGAGAAGCAAAGGTGACAAAAGCACCGGAGGCTGTAAAGGATCTGGTTGAAAACAAAGAGGAGCTGGCGCTCGTTACGGCCGGCGCAGCAGAGGGCGGAACGATCGTCTATGCCGTAGCTGATGATGGTACGGTGCCAAAAGCAAGTCTCTTCAGCGAGGAGCTTCCGAAGGCAGCCGATGCTGGATATTATACCGTTTGGTATAAGGTGCAAGGCGATGCGACCCATAGAGACACCCAGGCAATGCCTATTGTTGTCAAGATTGCAGAAGCAACCAAGGAAGAGCCTGCGCAAAAACCGGTTGAAGGAAAAGGTACTGTATCCGAAAATACAACCAATAATCAAGCTGAAAAGCCGAAGGATGAAAGCGGTAAGCAGGAAGAAGTACAAAAGCCTGAAGAGCAAAAAACTGCTGAGCCTAAAGAGGCCGGAACTGTTCTGAATGATTCTGATAATAAGGTTGAAGTAGTTGTGATCTCCAAGAGCGGAGAGACTCCTGCAGTGGCTTATAAGGGATCTACAGATAAGGATGCGAAGTCTGTTACAGTTCCTGATTCGGTTACCATCGATGGAGTTACCTATGATGTAAAGGCAATTTCCGATGATGCATTCAAGAATAACGGAAAACTTGAAAGCGTAACGATCGGTAAGAACGTAGAGTCTATCGGAAACAATGCGTTCGCAGGCTGCAAGAAGCTTAAGAGTGTAACGGGAGGCGCCAACGTAACGGAGATCGGTGATTATGCGTTTGCAAATTGCAAGGCGCTGAAGAAGATCGTCATTTCTTCTAAGGTTAAGAAGATCGGAGCTTTTGCATTTAAGGGTAATCCGAAATTGACCCAGATCATCATCAGGACCAAGAAGTTAACCAGCAAGACGGTACATAAGAAAGCCTTCAAGGGTGTTGGAAACAAAGTGAAGGTTAAAGTGCCGAAGAGCAAAAAGAAAGCATACATTACGTTGCTCCGTAAGAAAGGTCTTGGCAAGAAGGTAAAGATTAAGTAGTATTATTACAAAAACAAAATACAGGCCTGTCGGATTTACTCCGGCAGGCCTGTTATAGATAATCAGATGAAAGACACAGAACTTCTGACAATATTACATAGTGATAAGCCCCTGGGAATGAGGGCAGGGCTGAAGCTGATCCTGACGTTATCCCTTCCGGCCATCATGGCGCAGGTATCCTCCATCGTGATGCAGTATATTGATGCGTCTATGGTGGGGCGTCTTGGAGCAGGGCAGTCGGCATCTATCGGGCTGGTATCCAGTACCACATGGCTCTTTGGAGGTATCATCGGAGCCATCAGTACGGGATTTACGGTACAGGTTGCCCACAGGGTAGGGGCCAAGGATGAAAAGGGCGCCAAGAGAGTCACCAAATACGGCCTGTTTTGCGGATTGATGCTAAGCCTCGTTGTAGCGAGTCTGGCGATCTTGATCAGCAAACAGCTTCCGGTTTGGATGGGAGGCGAAGAGGCCATCAGAGAGGATGCATACAGATATTTTCTGATCTATGCCCTTACATTACCTTTTCATCAGCTTCTCTATCTGGCCCAGGGAATGATACAGTGCAGCGGAAATATCAGACTTCCCAGCATCATGAATGTGATCATGTGTGGCCTGGATGTACTCTTTAATGCCTTGCTGATCCCTGTGATAGGCGTTGCAGGAGCAGCCCTTGGTACCAGCATAGCTGAAGTCCTTACCATGCTTGTGATGCTGTATCTGCTTTTGTTCAGGACACCGGTTCTGTGTTTTTTGCGTGTAACCGGGATCAATGAGTTCGGCAGCTTTATACGTACTGAGCTGCCTCGGGCGGGACAGATCGGACTGCCGGTGGCCGCTGAAAATGTGATCATGGGTATGGCCTACGTAGCCTTTACCCGTATCGTATCTCCTGTAGGAACTATTGCGGTTGCCGCCAATTCTTTTGCGATTACGGCAGAAAGCCTTTGCTATATGCCTGCTTATGGCATCAGCATTGCAGCCACAACCATCATCGGCCAGAGCCTGGGAGCAGGCAGAAAGGATCTGGCGAAACGCTTTGCCAATATGACAGTAGCGCTAGGGATGATCTTTATGGCAGTGACCGGAGCACTTATGTATGTGCTGGCACCGCAGATGATGGCCATTCTGACACCGGATCAGCAGATCCGCAGTCTGGGCACCACTGTTCTTCGGATCGAAGCCTTTGCGGAGCCTCTTTTCGGGGCATCCATTGTAGCCTCCGGTGTATTCAGAGGGGCAGGGGAAACCTTCCTTTCCACAATCATAAATCTGGTGAGTACCTGGTTTGTCAGAATCCCTTTGGCGGCCTTTTTGGTAGGGCGGTACGGCCTTGCGGGAGTATGGACCGCCATGTGTATCGAGCTCTGTGTCAGAGGCACTTTTTATCTCGTCAGGCTCTTTCTCTGGAAGGGCGGAAAGAAACAATAATATGCCATTCAAGTTGGCAAAAATCGGTTGAAAATCGGGCGAAAACAGGGTATAATAAACTTAACCTGGATGCGGGTTTCTCATTATTTTGAACCTACAATTGATGAAAACGGGATTCCTATATTGCCGTGTAGATGTCACGCCTTACCTTAGTGGTCGGAGGACGGCAGAAGCAGGGGCTGCGGTGACCCACCTGGCTTGAGGCTAGGAGTCAAAGTATGAGAGCTCATGTTCAGGGGTTTTGTTTATTCAGGGGATGCTTCAAGGGCTATGCTCCCCATCACCCTGATCGTGACGCTGTGGTTAGCTGCGAAGGGGACACTTGCTTTGACAAGAGGTCTGAATGTGATCTATGAGGTTACGGAGAGAAGAAACTATATCATTTTGCGCCTGCGCGCCTGTCTGTATACGGTTGCGATGCTGACCATCATTCTGATCCTTTTGGTGGGGCTTGTATTTGCCTACAAGATCCGGGATATCCTGATCCTTCAGATGCCGGGCTTTAAGTTTCTTTTCGAATTTCTGGTGGCAGTACGTTTTGTATTCGTTTTAGGGTTTCTGACGATTCTGTTT
>JAEEKV010000179.1 GCA_016282595.1 Lachnospiraceae bacterium | reverse complement strand
TGCTGCACGCTGATAGGAATGCACTTCTGCTTCGTTGATAAGCTTAGCCTCTGCAAGTGATGTGAACCGTTCTTTCTCCGGTAACCTCAGCAGTTCACCAAGCAGCCGGCGGTATTCCCCTGTCTTCCTGTCACGAAAGACAGTCTCCTCAAAAGTTACATCTCCTACTGTTGAGATTAACGTACGCATTACCCGTCTTTGTACGTTATACTTTTTCATCCTTCTGCCGCTTGACCGGAGCAGCTCATCAGCGTTTGTAAGTACCATGGAAAGGAATCCGGCTGCCATCCTCTGGCTCAGATCACTTACCGTTTGTTCCAACTTGGGGAACTCTCCCAGGTCCTTGATAAAACTCTCCTCTGCTTTTAATAACCCTGTTACATAATCGTCTAGAAGTGTTATAATGTCCATGAGTATTGGTTTCCTCCTTAGTATATTTTCTTTGGTCGGAAAACATTATACCAAGGATTCCAATACTCATTTTTTTATTTTCTATTCAACTGTTGAATTCTTTACTCCAATAGATTCATGTACGATCACATCTTCGGTGTATTTTCGCTGCATGTCATGACGTATCTTGCGATCCTCCACACTGTCAAAGATGATGGAGAAATCATAGTCTTCGGGATAAAGCTCCTCTGCCTTAACATGAAGCTTAACCCTTTTATGATTGATCCAAAACTTCCGGCCGGCCACCTGTACCCTGAGAGTTCCTTTGTTGTTCACTGTATCACAGACGATCCCTATCTTCTTATCCGGAAACACCATTACGCTGTCACCGATATTGTAAAGAGTATTCAACTTAGGATTGACTCTTTCTTTTTTCACTTTGGTGATCTTTGGCACAGAATCCTTTTTCAGTTCCCGTCCTTTTCCGAAACTGTAGCTTATGGCTGCGTCCTCCCCGTATGCAGCTTTGGCTGCGGTTTCCAGCATATATCCCGGCATCCCCAGCCGGTCTGCGATGTAAAACGCACAGCTTTCTCCTGCTTCACCTATCACCATCCGGTAGGTAGGCATCAGGGTTTCCTTATCAAAGGTCATACGGGCATTTACGATATTTTCGTTCTTCGATGCAAAATCCTTGATCTCGGGATAATGAGTCGTGACCAGGAAATTAGCTCGGCTCTTCAGTAATTCAGTAAGGATCGCAACCGCGATGCCCATTCCTTCCGCCGGATCGGTTCCGGATCCCAGCTCATCCATGATCACGAAGCTGTCCCTGTCTGCTGCCGCAAGTATTGCCAGCACATTTTTTATATGTGCCGAAAAGGTAGACAGGTTCTCCGAAAGATCCTGTCCGTCCCCTATATCTGACAGATAATTACTGTTCATGCAGATATCAGCTTCCCCGCAGCAGACGTGAAGGCCGCACTGTGCCATATAGCAGTTGATCATTACCGTTTTGATCGCGACTGTCTTTCCTCCGGTATTCGGCCCCGTAATCACTATGCCCCTTTCTTTTTCTCCCATCTCAAAATCCAGCGGGACATTGATCGTGCGGTCCATCAGCGGATGTCTTGCCGCCTTTAACACTATACGCCGTTCAAGATTAATGACAGGTGCGGTACATCCAAGGTCGAGACTCAGTTTACCTTTGGAAAATATGAAGTCCAACTTTTCGATCATCCTCATGTTTTCATCCATGGCCGGAAGTGCTTCTGCCACAAGACTGCTTAAGGTATACAGTATCCTGTACACCTCGTTTTCCTCTTCGACCCGTAAGAGCTGAAGTTCCTCAAAGATCTTCGCCGTGGCTGCCGGCTCTATAAAGACTGTATTTCCCGTAGCTGACTTGTCGATCACACTGCCCTGTATCCTGAAACGGTATTCCTTTTTCACAGGAACACAGATCCTTCCGTTACGGATCGTATGATAGGTATCCGCCATGATATCCTTATTGTTCCTGATCAGCTGATCTGCCTTCTGTTTCATAGCTTCCTGTGCAGCATGGATCTTCATCCTTAAGTCAAACAGTAATTTAGAAGCCCTGTCATCCACCGCTTCGTTTCGTATCTGCATGACGATCTCTTCCCTGAGTTCACCGCGTTCATCCAGGTTTTCGTCATACCAGGCCAACGGGTTTCCAAACTGCTTCCCCCTGGCAAGATACTGTTTTAAACGTTCCACCACTACCAGCACCTTTTCCACCCTCTCAAGCTGATAGGGTGTGAGGCAGTCTCCCCGGACTGCCGCCTGCATTATCTCCCTGATCTCCGTCACGTCCTGCAGGGGCGGATTCCCCAGTTTTTCGATCATCTCCCTGGAATCCGTGGTCTCCTTCAGCTGATGGAGCAGTTCCTTTTCATCCGTAAAAGGCACCGTTCCTTCGATCTTTTCTTTCGCACAGGCGCTTACTGCCAGCTGCGCCCACATTTCCTTTACTTTATCAAATCCGATCTGTTGTTCCGTATTCATTTCTCTCTCCTTGTTTTCTCTTTATCACCAGTCCCATTAATGACAGGTATCTTCCCATCCCCCGGTCCATAAATGCCTTATCCTTTATCCCGTATTCATGGCCGGATCTAAACCAGTCGCTCCACGCTTCCTCATAGCAGTCCAGATCCAGATCCAGGACCACTTCGTATTCGCTGCTCTTCCCGATCAGATCCAGCCACCATTTCCTGCAATGGAAGGTATCATAATCATCCTTATTGCCTCCTACCCATTCCATCAAAAGCTCCGCAGCTTCGCCTGTCAGTTCCTCCTTTACGCCGGGCATGGCCGCCATGAATACCCCGCCCCGCTTAAGAAACGGCAGGATCTTTTCTTCGAAGACCCCTTTCTTTGCTCCGAAATAATGGTAGGCGTCAATACTTACGATGGCATCAAAATACCCTTCCGCATAGGGGAGTGTATTCGCGTCCGCATATATGGGGATCACCTGATCGTCGATCCCCCATTTCCTGAATCTTTCGGCATTCTGGCCCGCCGCGATCCACAGATCGGTGGCAAAGACTCTGACCTTTGCTTCCTTTGCCAGGAACATACTGCTCAGTCCCGTCCCGCATCCCAAGTCCATGACACGTCCGCCTTCTTTGAGGGGATATTTCGTAAGCATCTCATCCAAAAGCCGCAGGCTGTTGGGCCCCATCAGATATTCCTTTGTAAAAAACTCTCTGTAGTTTTCGATCCTGTTATTATTTTTTGTATCCATCTTTTTCTTCCTTTCTTTGTTGATCTTCTATGTACCGGGTCCTGCACCACGTAAAACGGACCATGACATCCCGCG
>JAEEKV010000178.1 GCA_016282595.1 Lachnospiraceae bacterium | reverse complement strand
TTGTGGATTTTGCTGTTGACTGGATTCAGAAATATAGAAGAGGATGAAATGGACAAGATTGTCAGAGTAAACAGCGATGAATATGAAATTGTAAGGCTATTGTGGCACGGAAAGGGTGGATACTCCTATCTTGCGTTATCAAAGGGTAAAGAGGTCGTAAACACCTGAGTTTATACAGTACGTGAAAGAACATGAGTAGAGTTTGTCTTTTAATATATAGCATAGGCAATTATCTCGGAAGATAATCGTACAAAGGAGTTTCAACCCAAGTAGGACTAAAGCGCATATTTTTATTCTGGAATAAAATCTCCGACCAGAAAAATTGTCGGAGATTTTACTGAGAATAATCGCCAGAATCTGAAATCATCTGTGATGCTTCCGCCTGACATGATCCTCCGCTACGCCCGGAGCATCCATATTCAGATTTTTATAATATGACTTCAATTTTACTTGTTTCATCGGCAGGATATCTTTCTCCCGGAAGCTATAAAATCCTTTGTTATCACCGCCTACAATAATATGATCCAAAAGCGGTATTCCAAGGATCTCACACGCCGTTGCCATTCTCTCCGTAATAGCGATATCCTCCTTACTCGGAGTAAGATTCCCACTGGGATGATTATGAGCCAATATAATATTTGCCGCATTTGAAAGGATAGCTGTCTTTAGAATCTCCCTCGGATGCGCGAGCGCCTGGTTGACTGCCCCCATGCTGCATACACTGCAGTTAATAGGTACACCATCCGAACGCAGATTGATCACGCATATGATCTCGCGATCCATTTCAGAAAGATAACTTCCCAAAAGGGCGATCGCATCCTCCGGCTTTTCAACAGGAGATTTGCTCATAAGAGGAGCATCCTTTACAAGCCTGATAGATGCCATTTCCAGCTGATTTTTATACACTTCCTTCATCTTGCTCATCACCATCCTCCAATCTGATATGGATCATAAAATCCCCATCTATGCTTTCAATGAGCTCCAAAAGCTCTTCTGTGGTATATTCCTTATCCTTTAGTTCCATTGCCGTCCTCCTTTTCAAATCTCCCCCGCAGGATGTCCTTTATATCTGACAGCCCTGCAAAGATCCGGATCTTCTCATCATCCGATAAGCCGTCTTTTAATGCGATCACCTTAAGATCCCTTTCGATATCCGAAAGCTGCCGGATCATTTCCTTATACTGAAGAACCGGGGGCCGAAGATCCAGCCGCCCGACCAACAGACAGGACAGGTATTGTGACCGGTTAAGCCCTGCCTTTTCACATGCCTTATCAAATCGCCGGATCAGATCCTCATCCATCGTCATATATATACGTTTCACTTGGTGCCTCCTTCCTTGAAAGGAAGTTCCTCATCCGCTACCTCAAAGTCGTCATCCGGATAATCATATCTGTCCGTTTCCGCTGCCTGATGCATCATATCCAAAACCGCTGCCTTTTCCTCTTCGGCATCAAGCCCGCTGCCCTTTTCATTCTCAGCAGCATCATCACCCTTATAATGAAACTGACTGATAGGCAGTCCTACGCGCTCCCTAAGCTCATTAAATTCCTCAATGGGAACCAGCTGGAACTTGGTCTTCTTTCCGTTATAATCTGCCGTGATATACCACTTCCCTTCGATCAGCTCTCTGGCTAGATCCAGCTTCATCCGAAACTCACTCGGACATAAGAACATGTTCAGGAAATTGATCATGTTATCATAGGTCTCTGCCACATTCGGATTGGTTCCCTGCAGGAAATAAATAAGGAAGTTGGCGTTGATGCAATACTTCGCTGCATGTTCCAGATAATACTGCATGAACCCGTGGCGGAAGTTGCCGTTAATGGCAAAGAGCATAAGTTTTTCCTGGTTGCTATATTCATCACTTTCGATGACACGGTTCAGTGTCTCAAAACGGTTACGAAGAATACGGTTACGCTCCCGCTTCCTTATAGTGGATGTATCCTCGGGGTTATACATAAGCTCCGTGCAGTCCGGAAACAGCTTTCCGGTTTTCTTCTCGATCTCTTTTACTTCTTCGATATCCTTCCTGCGCTTTTCAAAGAACTTCTTGGTGCCGATCCGCTTCATGGTCCGGCTTCTGTAATTGTCCTCGGTCAGTTCCTTCCCCGGTTCATATTTTGTCATGTACATCTCACGCCACTCCGGCTCATACTTTTCCTTAAGTTCCTCCGGCATGACCGCTTCCTCATCCGTCGGGATCTCTTCATAAAAAGAATCCAGCATCCCGCCGTAAATCGTTACCAGCTTTTCCACATCCAAGAGCTTATGGGGATCATCCAGGAAGATATCTTCATCCAGTTCCTTCTTCGGTCCCACCTCAATGCTGCTTGCTACGAGGCCCTTTCTCTTAACCTCAGTCTCACGATTTGCCTCCTTCAGCTGTCTGATCTCATCCTCCAGATCGTGGATCCTGTCAGACTGGGCATCAATGATCTCCTGCTGCTCCTTATTTTCTTTTTTTAAGAAAGCAATCTCCTTCTCCTTAGCTTCCATATCGCCGGCAAACTCCTTTTCCTGCTTAACCAGGTCCGCACCTACCGCTCCTGCAAACTCCTGAAGATATTCTGAGAGCCTCTGCTTATCAACGGAAACCACTTCTCCATCTACATTAATGAATGGATACTGAATCTGCCTCTCCTGCGGACTCTTAAGTTTAACCATCCTTCGCTGGAGTTTACCACCGTCAATCTTCTTTCCCAGCCTTAGTTCATCACGGATCTCCTGGACTGTCACAGATCCGTGCTCGATCGCCTCATAAACATCCAGGTTCTGTAAAATCTTCTCCATTCTTTGTTTGTCCACTCACATCTCCTCCTGTCTAAATTTTTGTAATAGAAATGGTACCTTTCCCGGAAAACTTTTTAGCTGAAAAAGGTTTAACATTTCCTAGAATTTATGTAGGTGACGATTCGCGATATCGGGAAAAAAGAATTTGCTAAAAAATGAAAAAACGAAAATTCCGCGAGTGGAATCCGGCAGAAATCCGGCCTCTGCCGAAAATCAATAATTTTTCATGAAATTCCGCGCACGGAATGGCTTCAACCCCGCATAAACACTGGAAATTCCGCAAGTGGAATATTTCTGAAAACGCTCATTTTTCATTTGTAAAACATCGTATGGAAAACAACAAGAAAATTCCGCCGGTGGAATACCTATAAGCCCAATAAATACGGGCGATTCCACAAGCGGAATGAAAATATGATCATTTTGAATTTGGAATAGAATTGATTAACAGGATACGCCTGCCGGGTGCAGGCAAAAGCCGTCTGCCTATGGCATTCGGGATAGGGCTCCGCCCTAAGACCCGGCTGAAAATTGTTATTCCGGAAACTTATATGAAAACAGATTTTAAAATATGAACGGTGACGCCACTACTGACACCACCAAAGTATCGGTGACACCACTACTGACACCACCAAAGCATCGGTGACACCACTACTGACACCACCTTTATGAGCGGGGTGGTGTCAATGGTGACGCCACTCAGCAGTGTTGATATTCTTTTATATGTTTGCTACAAGTTAATACCTTAATCCCATATAGACGCATCATCTGGTAGCAAAAAACCTCTCGTTGCTCTATGAGCAATCCGAACTCCCAACAAGAGAAAAAAGGCTTCATATATTCCTTTCTCATTAGCGGTATATATGAAGATGGATGAAATAATAGCTATCATAGGCATCATCATTCGTTCAATATAGCATGTCAACTGTCTTAACATATATAGAACTTTATGATCTGTAATACTTTGCCACAACAAGCCGCGCAGTTCTTCTGCCCCCTCCCCATCAAAAGAT
>JAEEKV010000177.1 GCA_016282595.1 Lachnospiraceae bacterium | reverse complement strand
GTCACGGTCAGCGGCAATTCAGCAGGAATTGACGTAACGGCATATGAAGACTATACGCTGGCAGCATGGTACAGTAAGTCTGTACTTCCGAATGCGGATACCTCTACGCCTGAGCCGCCGGTATTTAAGCAGTATTTTGAACTCGATGATGCAGCACTTGCCGCAGGCAAGGGACGTGCGCAGGGTGTCTTGACCCAGATTGCGGGCAGTGACGAGAGTATCACGTCTTCTAATCCGAAGTACTACTTTGCTGCACCTTTGGCAGATCAGGCAAATTATGAGACCGGGAACAAGCTTTACATGGAGTCTGGGCAATGCATTCCTAAGATCACTGAAGTGAGTGGTGAAAGCAGAGGGTTTGCAACGTGGACTACAGAAGACGACAAGGGACCCGATGATTATAATGTAAATCTAACCTATTACCAGGTAGATAAGGGTGTAACATTTGATACAGTTGAGGACCTTGCTTTGGGTGGCACTATGGTTGCCGAAAAGCAGGTATCTCACGTGGATGCTAAGAAACTTTGGATAACTAAGCCTGCTGATGAAGAATATCGGAATGGATGGACAACTATAGATTCAGATCTGTATGATTACTATGTTGTCGCTCAACCTTACAGCAGCAATATTATCATTACGGATCCTAACAGTTCGAATGCGCAGAGGCTTTTGGCAAGATTTAGTAAGAAAGGTATTGCAACGCTCGTTGATGATACTTTCCCGATACCTGATTTTGAAATTTGCTATTTGCCGGATAATGGAAAGATTGATGGAAACAATCCTGCCTGGTTCTTACATCTTAAGAATGCCAAGGACTTCTTGAATGATGATGGAACGGCTATAGCTGATGGCCTGCGTATCCATGTCAGCATTTATGGGCAAAATGAGATCCTGATCGATCCGACTCAGGCCGTGCTGGATCCCAATGTAGCCATCAGTGCTACTAACCCTAAGACGATAACGGCAACATTTAACAGTTGGTTACCGATAAACCATATTCCGTATGTTTGGAAAGTGCCTACCCATACCGGAAACAATGATGGAAAGATGGTTTATAAGGTTACCAGTAACTTAAAGGAAGGGCTGGAAAGAGAAAAAGATATCTATCTTCCTTCCGGTGGTGCAGAAAAAATGCCGAATAGTAAGATTAAGTTGACAGATGCATCCTATACTATAAGCGGCAATTCCATCAATGTACAGGGATCCATGCAGTATACGGTTACAGGAACACATACCAACAGGCCGCATCGATTTGGAGTGGCATTCATAAGATACATACAGAATGTACCTGTAAGGATTCTGGCACGAACCGATGAAACAACGGATCTTAGGGTGGTTCCTGGAGGCGATGCCGTATCCCTAAACATGACCTTACAGATTCCGGGGCATATATCTGAGGAAGATATTCAGGCAGGTAAACTTTATGTGTTCCTGATGGAAAATGATTACGATGATCCGGATCATACGGTTAAGCATTTCACGGATTATACGGAAACATATTATCCGGTTAATGCAGGAAAGCCATATCTGTTCAGAGATATGACATCTTCGGCAGTTGAATCTGAGGAGAGAGGTTACGTTAGTGTGGGGCTGAATATGAGCAGCGATAACAGGGAAGGCTTGAAGCAACTCATTCCGAAAGCGACAACACCATAAAAGAAATGGTAACACCAAACGAGAGGAGTACCCCCATTATGAAAAAAGAGTATTTAATGAAAAAACTGTCAGCCGCAGGCATTCTGCTGGCTGCAACGTTGATGCTCGGCGCCTGCGGTTCGCAGGCGCCGGCTGAAAACGGTGAACCTGCACAGCAGGAAGCAGGAACCCAGGAAGGAGCAGAGGGCGGCGAACAGATAACTGATGCAGCTTCCGAGACGGCAAGTAATGATGAGGCCAATGCAAAATCCGATGCGGCCGAAACGCCCCAGGATGCCATGGTAGGAGATTGGGAGTTTGCCTACAGCATGGACCATTCCGATTATGATGAGGGCGAAAGCTATGATTATTGCACCATGTGTGACGATCCCTATGCGCCTTCGGCAAATCTTCGGATACGCAAAGAAGGGGATCAGTTTATCGCTGATTATCGCTATGCAGCATATGAGTCTGAATATCGTTACTATGGAAACGAACTGACCCTCAAAGAGGAAGCAGCCTACGATGGTTGTGATAACAAGGACTGGTGTATGGAGATGTCCGAGCCCTTCGAGGATGTGGATGAAACCATCAGAAAGATTACCTTGCTGGATGAGGATACCCTGATCGAAACGGAAGAGTATCAGAGCAAAGAGGGAGATGAGTATTTTTACCATTCTCTTTATGTTAAGACCTTCTTCAGAAAGGATTCCGAGAAATTCAAGGATAAAGAGCAGCTTCGCTACTTTAATACCGTAGAGGTTTCCACACCGGAAGAACTGCTTAACGCCATCGCAGATAACACCAAGGTGGTATTGAATGCAGGTACCTATAACCTGTCAAAAGTAGATTCCTCAAAGATCAACAACCCCCATATCACAAGCGGCCTGTTCTCTCATATGGTAGATGGTGTATCCAATTACTGTCTCGAGGGTAAGGAAGGCGCCAAGGTGGAGATCCTCATCGATGATGCCTATGATGCGGTACTCAGCTTCCAGAACGGATCCAACGTAGCCCTTCACAATCTGACCGTGGGCCACAACGTGGAGCCCGGCTACTGCAGCGGCAGCGTGGTTTATTTTGAGAACCTCAGCGGCATTATCGTAGATAATTGCAAGCTCTACGGCAGCGGCACCTACGGAATTGAGTCCTACAGCAGCAGTTATATGGACGTAAAAGATACGGATATCTATGAATGTACCTATGGACTCTTGTCCCTTCGCAGCACCAGCACAGTTCACTTTGACAACTGTACCCTCAGAGACAGCAGAGAATACTCCATGTTGGATGTGGATTCCGCATACGATATTCTGTTTGAGAACTGCGAGTTTAAGAACAATCACGCTACTGCACAGGAATCCTGCTTTGTATCCCTGTCAGAGTATGATGACGTGACCTTCAAGAAATGTAAGTTTGTAGAAAACGAGTACTACGTATTCTCCAATTATCAGGTAAAGATGGAGGATTGCGAGATCGAAAACAACATGGCTGTCTATAGCGATATCATCAACAGTCAGAGAATCGACGATGCTTCCGACCTGCTGGCACTCTATGAAGAGGCTGAAAAGAAGCAGGCTGAAGCAGATAAAAAGCTGGAAACCGATGAAACTCTGGACCAGACCACTTTGAACCAGATGTCTTATGAGTCCTTCCAGATTTGGGATGGTCTTTTGAACAGAATCTGGACCTACCTGGGCAACACCATGGAAGAGGATGCCTTTGCATCTCTGACTGCAGCCCAGAAGGAATGGGTAAAGAATAAAGAGGCAGCCCAGAAAGAAGCTGGCCTTGATTTCGAAGGCGGCTCCATGCAGCCCATGGTTGAGTATGCAACTGCAGCTGACTGGACAGAGAAGAGAGTTAAAGATCTGATCAACAAGTATCTCAAATAACAGGATTGTAAGATGAGCAAACAGGCATTTCAAAAAGTGCATAAAGACACCTCGGGCGCAGCCATGATCGTAGTGGTCTGCGTCCTGATGGTGGTTATGATCTTGTGCCTTACCATGATCGTCGGCGCTTACCAGACCCTGGCCACCGTACAGGATGGCAGGCGGGATATGCTCACCTACCAGCAGGCACTCTCCTTATCGGAGGTGTTAAAGAGCAAGCTGGTCACAAACGGTACCATCAAGGATGCTCCGACTAATACGACTGCTTTGGAGGATGCCATCATTGATTTTGCATTAAAAGAAACCGGCTATACCGTCGGAGCGGATGGCGTGGAATCGGCATCCATCGTTCTGTCAACAAGTTCTGTCAGCCCGGATCCTTCCGGAGGTAATTTGGGACTGATAGAGATCGCCCTTCAAAAAAGGAAGCAGGGGGATACACGCCGCAGGCTGTTTGTAACGGTTTCCATTTTGGAAGGGACCAAAAACTACGTTGCAAATTGTGAAGCGGGGTATGATCTGGAACTGTCCGGAAGTGCCTCGGACAGAAAATATACCTGCGTGTTCAAGGGCTATTACTAAATCAGAAGGATCTTAAGAGCGGTGATCTTTATGAAGAAACTGAAAAAAAGAAAAACTGCATATGGTATGGCTATGACAGAGGTGGTGATCGCATTTTTGCTGCTAACCATTATTTTCGGGATCCTGTATCATTGTATCCGGTTTTCCTCTAATCTGATGGCCAAGGCGGTGGATCTGGGAAAAGAAAACGAATACTATGAACTGGCTGTCGGAGAGGCGTTTGCAAGACCGAATGCCGCAGCAGAGCCATATAAGGGCGGCAGCGGCACAACGTTTCCCGTTTCATTTACAGGCGGCGGGTACAGCTGCACGTTGAATGCAAAGGTTGCATCGAAGGAAATCACCTATTTTCAGGCGGATCATTCCACGCCGGTGACGCAGGATTTGTATTATTATACGTATTAAAAAACGGATAGAGGCTGACAGATGCAAAAGAGGTTCAGAAAAGCCAAAAGCATATTGAGAGGACAAAAAGGAACGACCATGGTGGAATTGGTGGTTAGTTTCTTGTTGCTTGCTATTTTTCTGACCTGCGTAACCATGGTGATCTCCAATGCCCTGACCACTTATTACAGAGAGCAAAGGCTGATGAGTATTTATTCCGTGGCGGATACCGTTCTTAAGGAAGCCAGGGATGACATCACCAGGATGCAGGGCTCCGGAATGACGGCTGACGGCCGGGAGAGAAAGGGCTATGTGAAGCTTCGCAGCGGCGCTGCAGGCAGCACCGTAAAGTCTGCGCTTGCATCTGTAGATATGCATGGACAGACCGTAACGGGATCGATCTATGTAGGCGATACCATTGAATTTTTACAGGCAAATGAAACCGATGGCTTTAGTATGGAGCAGATT
>JAEEKV010000020.1 GCA_016282595.1 Lachnospiraceae bacterium | reverse complement strand
CTTACTGCGAAGCATGATCCCGAAGACAATGGTAAAAACCAAAAGCAACAGATCAATGGGGGCGATACTAAGCTTTCCGATCTTGTATTCAGTTGTGATAAAACCGGTCAGTTTCTCGTCCATAAACTATCCTATTTAGCCTGTTTTTCCGAAAGAATCCCAAGCCTTTGAAATACATACCTGCCGTGATCCAGCATCAGCCCCAAAAACAACAGGGTATAAACCGCCATAGGGATCACGTTGTTCTGTGCCAGATATACGGTGTAGCCCGCAAAGGAGCACAGGATTGTGAGCACCGGGATATACAAAACCCGATCCTCAAAAAAGAAATACACAATGGCAAGCACATCTACCAAAATCGCATATCTTTCATGCATATGGGGCAGAAAGAACACCACCGTCATGGTTAAAAGCATCCCCATTCGAAGGATGAGCTTTCTGTCAAATTCATACTGCCTTCTGGCAAAGACATACAGCTCTGCCATAAGGGCCGCCAGGGTTACGAAGATTCCCGCATCGGCGTATTCGATGAGGAAGGTGTCCGTACCGAAAAGCTGATAGATATTGGGGAATTTGTGAGACAGGGCGTAGATATCCATCTTTCCGCCTGCCTGGAAAAAATACACCGTCAAAAGCTCCCAAAAATCCCGCCCTGCAATCAGCGCCGGGATCATGCCCACCACATACATCACAGGTACCCAGATAAAATGCCATAGCTTCACCTTCCCCTTCATCCAGAAGATCACGTAAAGGGGCAGGATGAAAAAGGTCTGCAGCTTAAAGGCAAAGGCAATGCCGTAAAAAACCATGGAAATTGATGGCTTGTCCTTCAGCATAAAGTACAAGGACCACAGCACAAAGGATGTAAAAATGATATCGCACTGGGCCCACATGGCACTGTTGGCGATGACGGTGGGCGCCAGCAACAGTGCTCCATATGCCAGGATGGCGGCCGTCAGGTTTTTGCGCCAGTCATAAACGATGGCCATGACCGCAAAGGCTGCGGAAAAATCAAACACGATAGAAACCATCTTCATGAGTAGCAGGGTGTTCAAAAAAGGACAGATGCTGATAAAGGAAAGAATGGTCAGATAAGGGGTGGTGTAATCCACATAGTCAAACTCTGCAGCAAGTCCCTTGATCCCGCCTCCGGCCTGTCTGAGGGTTGCAACCCAGGGCTCGAAGAACATTTTATAATCACCGGCCACCACGTTCCGAAGCACGTAACGCACAAACAGCGCCACTGCGGAAAGCACCAAAAACAGGCAAATATCCATATATAATTGTTTTTGATTCTGATTCTTCGTCATGTGCCGTAAAGTTTTCTCCTGCTAACTTTTTTATGCCTGCTCCTGCTTGTTTTCAGACCCCTCTATGCTTGTTTCTCCCGTCAGTCTGCGAAGCCGTTCCTCATTCAGGGCTACAGCCTGGGAAAGCTTGCGGATCCGCTCCGACATTCTGGAGACGATCACCGTCAGGGTAAAAATGATCACCAGGGAAAAACAAAAGCCCAGGAAGAAGATCATATTGACGGGGGAGAATACGCCCAGCAGTCTGGACAGCTTATCCAAAAGCTTCGGGAAGCAATCCAGCACCAGTACAAAACAGATCACCAGCAGCCAGGATAGGGCATACTTTAAATCCAGGCTTCTTTTTTTCACCATATACAGGATCACAAACAGCCCCAGTACCAGCACAACGCCGACGATGAGCTGCAGCTTTAATGTCATCATTTCCGATATTCCTTTCTGCGAAAACGCTCCACCAAAATAGCCAGCGTTACTTTGATCATGTAATAAACGGCTCTATGGGGCGAGATGGAAGAGGTTCCTCCGGTACGCTCCCGCATGATCACGGGATACTCTTCTACCTTCATGCCTGCCTGGATAGCCGCCACCACGCTTTCGGGCTCCGGGTAATCCTTGGGGTAGGAGGCTGCAAACATGTGGATCACTTTTTTGTTTCCCATACGCATTCCCGAGTTAGGGTCCATGACCCGCACCCTGGTCATGCAAAAGATGAGTCCCGAGAAAAAGCGAATGCCGAAACGCCTTGCCGCTGAAGACTGAAAGCCTTCCCCCTCGATAAAACGAGAGCCAATGAGCATATCGATCTTCTTTTCCTCCATATGGTCCCGCATGGCTGCCAGATAGGAGGCGTCATGTTGGCCATCGCCGTCAATCTGCACGGCATAGTCATAGCCGTTCTTTTCAGCGTATAAATATCCGGTCTGTACGGCACCGCCGATGCCCAAATTGATAGGCAGGGACAACACCGTAGCACCTGCCTGTTTGCAGATCTCCAGGGTGTGGTCGGTGGAGCAGTCATTCACCACCACAAAGTCAAACTCCGGAGCGTTTTTCCGAATATCCGCAATGGTTTTCTCTATGCTTTTTTCTTCGTTATAAGCCGGTATGATGATCAGACTTTTCATACTTGTTATCCGTTTACTTCTTTTTGATAAATTGCAAAAGCACTCTGCAGGTTCTTCTCAGAGTGATCCCAAAGGCGTGGGGCACGCCGTTATCGGAAAGTGCTTTTTTGCCCTGCCTGAAGGACTCGGCATAGCTTTTCAGGGAACTGGTACTGGTAGAGCCGTTGCCGTGGAACATCTTTACCAGAACCCCGGGCAGGTAAGAAAGCTTTACCTTGCCATCCTTTAAGCATCTCACCATGAACTCATAGTCTGCAGCAATGGAAAGGTCCGTACGGTATCTTCCATACCGCTCATAGACTTCCCGTTTCAGATACAGGGTAGGATGTGCAGGCATCCAGCCGTCCTCCAGCTTTCCCTGTCCCATACGCCAGCGTCTGACAACGCGGCCGTCCTCCACATAATCCAGATCCCCGTGGACGCCGTCGGTGCCTTCCTTTGTTACGATCTCTGCCATGCGGGAAAGAACGGATTTGTCCGCAAACTTATCGCACATGAGCCCCACCAGATCTCCGGTGGCCTTATCGATACCTTTGTTCAGGGCATCATACAGTCCGTGATCCGGCTCCGAAACATAGGAAAAGGTCCCCGAGCGGGTCTTCATCTTCTCTTCGATCCTTCGGATCGCTTCCCGGGTCTCTTCGTCGCAGCCGCCGTCTATGATGATATATTCCAGATCCGGATGGTCCTGCTGCAGCACCGTGGCTGCCGTTTCCAGCAGATGCTCCGGGTCTTTATAGGTCATGGTGATCACGGAAATCTTCATACGCTTTGCTCTTTCCTTCAGCGCCTTGTTTCATGCGCACACAGTTCTATCTATTATACCCTATTTTGTGATATAATTCCACATATTTCTGGGCCAGAAGCTCTCTGCCAAAGGCCATGGAACGCTCTCTGATCTCTTCCGAGGAAAAGGGTCTGTCCTCGCATACATGGATCACTGCATCCTTCAGCGCCTCAAAGTCACCTTTCTTTACCACGATCCCCGTTTTTTCATCCACTGCTTCGGGACTTCCGCCTGTTTCAAAGGTCACCACCGGAGTACCGCAGGCCAGAGCCTCCAGATTGGTGGTGGGAAAATTATCCTCCAGAGTTGGATTGACATAGACATCCGCCGTGCGATACAGTGCCGCCAGCTCAGAGGCATTGGCGGTTCTGGGCATGGGCAAAAGCCGTCCGCCGGGGTGTTTTTTGTACAGCGTTGTCACCTGAGGCCTGTTGAGGCCCACGACCTCCACCTGATAGTGTGCAGGAAGCTCGTCTGCCAGACGCTCCAGGTAGGATAGCCCCTTCCGGGGTTCCCAATAGTTAGCAACCCCTAACACCTTTCGGTGTCTGTAGCCTGCCATCTGCTGATCCCTGAGGGCCTGCTCCTTTTCCCCAAGAGGTGCAAACACATCCAGATTGATACCGTTATAGATCACCTCTACAGGGTATTCCTGCAAAAAGGACTGCTCCACCACGCCCTTAAGCCACTGACAGGGGGTTACGATGGTCAGGTTTTTCACGCCGCTGTAAACCCTCTTTTTCGTGGCATAGTTCCAAACAGTGTTATCCTTAAAGATTGCGTAAGGATAAACCTTTTTATGTACCGGGCAGTCATGACATCCGCTGCCATCCGCCTTCCATTTTTCACACTCGATATAATCAAAATAAGCGCAGTGTCCCGTCATGGGCCAGCAATCGTGCAGGGTCCACACCACGGGGATCTCGCTTTTTTTCAAATAGTCAAACAGGAGCTCAGTTTGCAGATAAAAGCCGTGAATGTTGTGCAGATGGATGAGATCGGGCTTTGTTTCAGATAACCAGGCGATCAGCTTTTTGGTGGGTCCTGCGGATCCGAAGCCTGCCTTTCCCTGAAAGAAATTCTTCAAAACATGGAACCCGAAATCTACCTTGTTGCCTGTTACCATGCCCTTCATATAATGAGGCAGCTTGCCGCGGCCTGCGATCATATAGGGCTCATCGCCCCCTCTTTCCAGTTCTTCATACAGATCCGCGCAGATCCGCCCGATGCTGCCACGTCCGCAGATGGTATTGATCAAAACAATTTTCATGAATAAAAACTCTCCCTTTTCAGGCGTTTTCTGTTATACTGTCTGTATCAGTTTAGAAGGAGAACATACTATGATAATCATACAACCGATCGGAGGTTTGTGCAATAGAATGCGGGCAATCAATTCCGCCCTGATCCTGGCCGAAAAGCGGGGTGAAAAGCTCCATGTACTCTGGAATGTGAACCCCGAACTTGGGTGTCCTTTCGAGGAACTCTTCGCTCCCACAAAGCTCTTTACCCTTCGGGATTTTTCAAATAAACTGGATCCCGGAAAGGTGTTTTTGCAGGCCACCTGTCAACGGATCGGCAATGATGAGATCCGCAGCAACAGAGACGATAAAGGACTTTTGGATCTATACTGGAAAACCCTGGGCAAGCGCCTTTATATCGCAACAGAGGAGCATTTCTTCCCCAACCACGATTACAGTGCTTTTCAGCCCAACGAGGAGATCCGAAAAAAGATGGAGGCCATCAAGAAGAACTACGGCGCCCGCTGCGTGGGCGTGCATATCCGCCGTACCGACAACAAGCCTTCCATCAACGGCAGTTCAACGGATGCTTTCATAAAATCCATAGAAGCCGAGCTGTCTGCCCATCCAGAGACCATGTTCTATCTGGCTACGGATGACCTGACGGAGGAAGCCAGACTGCGGGAGCTCTTCCCCGGCAAGATCCTTTCCAACGAAGGACGGGACCTTTCCCGTGAAACCGTATCCGGCATTAAGGATGCACTTCTGGATCTGTTATGCCTATCCGAAACCGAGAAGATCATCGGAAGCTTCTTTTCTTCCTTTACGGATATCGCAGCCGACTGGCACGGGATTCCCAAGATCATCGCAGGGCAGGATGCCTGAATCCTTATCCGTTTCTCTAATTTCATAAACGTATATAGAGAGATTTGATCATCCTTATCGTAACCGTTATGTCGGCGGCGGGAGGTGGCGTGGTACACTTCCCGGATGCGGCGCAAGCCCGTCAGATGGATGAGATTCTTGAAAGCGCAGGTTGCCGTAAACAGGGAGAATCGCACACGGATGTGCGATTCAGGGCCCACAGTGCCCGGATGGCATTTGGGCCCGACCCGTGTATAG
>JAEEKV010000176.1 GCA_016282595.1 Lachnospiraceae bacterium | reverse complement strand
GTTCAAATGTGATTATGCAACCTTGATCCTGTCATTTAATGAATTTCACGGCATTGAGAAAAAGGATATGCCAAAGTACGGCGAGTTTTGCCTTCTGGAGCTGAAGGACGGAAGATATACAGGGGGTGAATGGAATCCCTCTGAATACGGTAAGCCGGGAAAAGAGACCCACGGGAAGTTTATACGGGGTACGGCGGATTCCATTCCGGCAACGGAAGTTGCAAGATGGCATTCTCTGGATCGATATGATATGTCAAATTGCCTGGTACAGGAGGATATGGATCAGATCAATCTGGGGATGCCGGGGGAGGATGTTTACTCGGTGCAAATGAAAGACTTTAAGTCATTGCATGACGGAGACTTTCCCAAGAGTGAGCAGTACTGCCTTTTGATCCTGACAAACGGAGGATTGGGAGCCGGGAGATGGGAATTCTATTCTGATGAGAACGATGGAGCATTTATTTATGCACCGGCCCTGGCAAGCCACAGCATGAAAAAAGTTTGGGCATGGACGCCTTTGAGTGTGGATGATACCTTTGCTGCAGAGCAGGAACGGGAAAATGAGAGAAAGCATGAAGAAGAACTGAACAAAAATCCCTCTCTTGATCCGGAGAAATTCAAATATGGAACGGACATAGAAATTTATTATGAAAAAGCCCTGGAAAAACTTCGTGAAAAATACCCCTGGGCATCCATGGCGCAGATGAAAAAGGAAAAGCCATGGGGAATCGTGCCTCTTCACGGACAGTATGTATTCGGTCAGGTAAATGATGCATTTAAGCATGAAAGATATGTCAAAGAATGGGAAGATGGTAACACGGCTGACGAGTTTATCGAGTACCTGTATAAGTATGCGGAGAAATCCGTAAAAAATTCTGATCCTGCAAAGAAGTTTAAGTACGGCATGGACATAGAAGTATATCTGGACAAGGCATACGAAAAGGTCAAAAAGGATTACCGGTGGATCGATAAAAAAACTCTGAAAAAGCGTTGTCCCTTTGCGATCAAGCAGATTGACGGAGAATGGGAGTTTACCAGAAGGTATAAAGGAAATGCAAAGGATTATATCTGTGAGTGTGCTACTGCGGAAAGCTTCATAGAGTATGTAGAGCAGGATTATCAAAACGCGGCCATTGCGGAGAATCCGGTTGAGTCTGTATATGAGCCCTCCTTCGGACGGGTGGAGCTGCAAGGATGGTATCTGGAAAAATATGTGTTCTCAAAACTAAAGTCGGGTGATTACAAGGTGGATGTGCAAGCCGGAGATCGGGTGACAGGCGGCAGTCGTCAGTTCTTTATCACGCCGGATTGTTTCGAGGCAAAAACATACGGAGAGTTTTTGGACCGTTACCTCAAGATCGTTCCGGGAAGGAGCTTCGGACTGAACAAAGAGGACCTGGAAAAGGATGCAAAACTGAAAAAGTTTCTTGGTTATTGATTTGTTTTTGTCAAATCTTCCAGCGATTTAAAGATTTTGACGAAATCAAAGAGTGGATAGTTGAAGAACGATTGCATACTATGTGGTGTGCCAATTTGATCAAGTATCCTATGGAAAAAGACAGATCTGAATGCATTCATCTATAAGGATGAATTATGGCGTAGATGTAACATGATCATCAGAAGAGGTTAGCTTAATGAATATGAGATATGCAGTTTTGTCAGATATACATGGAAACTATCCGGCATTACTTAAGGTGATAGAGGATGCAGGGCAAAGAGGGATCCATCATTTTATCTTTGCCGGTGATTATTGTCTTAGCGGCGCCTGGTCGGATGCGTGTATAGAGACCATCATGAAGCTGCCCGATAAAATCATCATCCGCGGAAACGAAGAGCGGTATCTGGAGAATCTGGTGGGAAAAGATCAGGCTACGTGGACGGACGGCCAGATGCAGATTTCTTATTGGTGCTTTCGAAACATCCGGCCGGATTATTTGGAGTATCTTTTAAGTTTGCCCCATACGGTGGAGTTTGCCTATGGAAAAGTGAAGGTTCATATAGCGCATTCCTCTGACCATTTTCTTGGGGAATATGAGTTCCCGAACTTCGGTCCGGCGGTTCTTGCCAAGAGATATTCAGATTCTGTGGTGACAAGAGAAGGGTTGAGCCGGGATTTAGAAAAGCTTCTGGATGAGGATCCGGTTTTTGCATCCAGGGTGAGTACCCTTGAGGACGGCATTTATATTTTCGGGCACAGTCATGTGCAGTGGAGTCACAAAGTCAAAGGGAGAGACATCTTATTGGTAAATCCCGGTTCCTGTGGACTGCCGTTGGATGCCATGGCGGAAAGTATTCCCTATTCTATCCTGACTATTTCAGAGGATGGGGAAGCCGGGATTGAAGAAATTCGGATCCCTTTTTCCAAGCGTGACTATGTAGAAAAGTTAAAGCAGACATCCCAGTATGAGCAGGCAACTGTATGGACGAAGGTCATCACCTATGAACTGCTTACTGCCAGAGAACATATGACATTTTTCCTCCAATTTGCCGAAGATTATGCAAATCAGAAAGGGGACCGTCGCAGGCCATTTGCGCTGGAAACCTGGGAAGAGGCTTATAAGGCCTGGGAGGATACCAGGGCAAAAATGGTGATCCGGCTAGGGGCGAAAGAAGACATCGAGGCCTTGCAGCAACTGTACTATGAACTGGAAAAGGACGCTGTCAGATTTCAGCCGGAACATTTTGTACATGGAGATCGGGACGAAGAATTTTTCAGCGGAATTTTTACCGCTGACAATCAGGATATTCTGGTTGCTGAACAAGACGGAAAGATCGTCGGCTTTGCCCATGTTATGATTCTGCAGCAGAAGCGGGTTCCCTGTTTAAAACCTGAAAGGGTGATCTATCTGCAGGATCTGGATGTGGCAGAGGAGTGTCGAAGTCAGGGGATAGGCGCAAAGCTTATGGAAGCCTGTAAGGCTTACGGAAAAGAAAAGGGCGCGGATTTTATGCGGACACAGGTTTTTCCTCAAAACATCAGAGGTATACAGTTTTATGAAAGAGCCGGATTTTCCGAAAAGATGAAAACCATTGAGATTTATTTGTAAGAGGTCTTGATAATTATTTATAATCATAAGGAGGTTTAGTTGAATGAAGGTTATAAAGAAAGGTGAAGCGGAAGATAAAGTAGGCGATTTTATTGATGCTGCTTTTTCTGAATATGCCCGGGCCAATCACGTTGCCTTGAATTACGAGGACTACTGGTTTGTTGCAGAGGACGACGCCGGCGAGATCATCGGAACAATCACAGGACGCGCATACTATAACGAAGTGCATATTGGGGATCTGATCATTGATAAAAGCTTCAGGGGACAAAACATTGGAACAAAGCTTGTAGAAGCTGTGGAAGAAGAGTACAGGAATAAGGGCTTTGAAAAAATCACATTGACAACCTTCGGATTCCAGGCTCCGGATTTTTATAAAAAACTTGGATATTCGCTGGAATTTGTCCGGGAGGATAAAGATCCGAAACTGTCCAAGTATTTTTACTGCAAAACGCTATAGTGGGAGGGGAAATGAAAGCATTATGTGCGTGGGATGTCACTATAAGGATGAGCATAATGGAGATCAGTATGATGCAAAGGATGATTATTTTGCCCCGCTGTGGGATGGCTATCTTACCTCCTGGGATCATGAAAAGAAACTGATCTACTATATGGACAGAGATGGGAATGACGCCGTATTTGATTATTCATCATTTGAATAATGAATGACCCAATAGCAAGTGTTGCGGATAAGCAGAAAGCGAACGTAATATGAACAGAAAAAAGAAAATACTATCAATCATAGGGGCATTTTTAGCCATGTCAGTGATCACTGCCTGCGGACAGAAGGAAAGCCTGCCGGAGCAGACGGAAAGTGCAATTGTAACAGAAGATACTTCCGTTGTTGAGAATGCGGATGCAGCTTCTGTAGATGCAGGTGCCGGATCGAAAACCCCCGACCTGTCAGGCAGAGCCAATGCAGATAGCAAAGAAGGGGAGGTAAAAATCCTGGAAGAGGGAGATATCGCCCCCGATTTTACCGCACAGCTCACCGGTGGCGGATCCTTTAAACTGTCTGACTATGATGATAAAACCGTGATCATCAATTTCTGGGCAAGCTGGTGCGGACCCTGTGTCGGCGAGATGCCTGCTTTTGAGATGCTGAAAAATGACAATATAGAGGATTTGGAGATTGTCTGCATTAATTGCATGGAAGATCAAGGTACTGTAGATCAGTTTGCAGCAGAAAACGGGTACACCTTCAATATCGGATACGATGAAGACGGCAGGATTGAATCTTATTATCCGACACAGGGAATCCCTTATACATTGGTGGTGAAAAAGGGCGTGATATCAAGCATCTTCGTTGGTGCCATGGATGCTGATTATCAGTACAAGGAGTATAAAAATGCGATCAGTGAATAAAAAGATGCCCATCAGGATCGCTATACTTGTAGTCTCGATAGTCCTTTTGGTGATGGGACTGCAAAGCGGCGGTTTCAGGGATGTCAAAAACAAAGCGATCATGATCTGTTATGAGTGCATAGGAATAGGATGAAACTTTCGAAACGAAGATATACACAGCTGATCTCAGCCGTGCTTTATAACTGCAATATAAAAGGATTTGTATCCGCAGGCATCTATAACGGCTCTGTAAAAGGAGTCTGCGTTCCCGGCTTGAACTGCTATTCCTGCCCCGGAGCGGTTGCGTCATGCCCACTGGGAAGCCTCCAGACCGGGCTGCTTTCATCGAGATATAAGATACCTTATTATATTTTGGGAACAATCCTTCTGTTAGGGGTGCTTTTCGGAAGGTTTATCTGTGCATTTTTATGTCCCTTCGGATTGCTTCAGGAGCTTTTGTATAAACTTCCGGTTAGAAAGGTAAAGAAATGTAAAGTGACAAGGGCTTTATCCTGGTTGAAATATGTGATCTTACTTGTCTTCGTGATCATAATCCCGCTGCTGAAGCTGGAACCCGGCTTTTGTAAATACATATGTCCGGCCGGAACGCTGGAAGCCGGCATTCCGCTTGTCATATCAAATGCTCCTTTGCAAAAGCTGATAGGGGTGCTGTTTTCCTGGAAAGTATTTGTACTTGCGCTGGTTTTGCTTGTCTGCCTGGTGTGTTATCGGGCATTTTGCCGTTTTATATGCCCGTTGGGGGCATTGTATTCGCTGTTTGCCCCGGTCGCTGTAGTGGGGATTGAAGTTTCAAAAGAAAAGTGTACGGGATGCGGTGAGTGTATGAAAAATTGTCTGATGGATTGCCAAAAACCGGGTGACAGAGAATGCATACACTGCGGGGAATGCATCGGGCATTGTCAGACTTGTGCCATATCCTATAAAAATAACACTTGAGCAATGATGGGGTAAATCTCAGTATGTGAGGATTAGGAGAGAGTATGAAAGAGATAACATATGCCGAGCTCAGGGAATGGCCCAAGGATACATATGAGCTCATAGATATCAGAGATGATGGCCTTACAGCATACGGTATGATACCGGGGGCTGTCCATATTTACGTCGAGGAGCTTGAGAACAGTGCGTCTTTGGCAACAATCCCCCGGGAGAAGAAACTGGTTTTTTACTGTGAGATAGGAAGAAAATCCAGAGAGATCGACGATACCCTTGAATATCTGGAAGGCAGGGACTGTTACAGCCTTTCTGAAGGGTATGTCGGGTACATCAGGTCCGGAATGAATAGTGAGGCGGATAAAGAAGAAAAGAGAAAACGCGCCGAAAGAAGTATCCAGAAAAAGTTCCATAAGCAGCTTTTTTCGCCATTTGCAAAGGCTTGCAGGACATATCAACTGATTGAGGACGGAGATCATATTGCCGTATGCATATCCGGTGGAAAGGATTCTATGCTTATGGCTAAACTCTTCCAGGAGATCAAGCGTCACAGACAGAAGGAGTTTGACCTGACGTTTCTTGTGATGGATCCCGGCTATAACAGCGAAAACAGAGCACTGATCGAAAGTAACGCGGAAGCGCTGGGGATTCCGATCACCATCTTTGAGAGCACCATATTTGATGCTGTCGATACGATAGAGAAAAGCCCTTGCTATCTTTGCGCCAGAATGAGGCGTGGATATCTGTACAACAAAGCCAAAGAGCTGGGGTGTAACAAGATAGCCCTCGGCCATCATTATGACGATGTGATCGAAACGATCCTAATGGGAATGATCCATGGCGGTCAGATCCAGACGATGATGCCGAAGCTCCACAGTATAAATTTCGAAGGCATGGAGCTTATCAGACCGCTGTATCTTGTTCGAGAGGCAGATATTTGTGTATGGAGAGATTACAATGAGCTGCACTTTCTTCAATGTGCCTGTCACTTCACAGATACCTGCACCACCTGTCATGAGGATGGTACGACATCTAGCAAACGGCTTGAAACTAAGAAACTGATAGCAGAACTGAAAAAAACCAATCCCTTTGTTGAGTCCAATATTTTCCGTAGTGTGGAGAATGTCAATGTGGATACCGTAATTGAGTATAAGAAAGATGGCATAAGACACAACTTCCTGGATGAATACTGAGATGGAAGAAATGCTCTCCAAGGAACCTGATCTTGTGTTGGAGTGATAAATAAAAGTTAGC
>JAEEKV010000175.1 GCA_016282595.1 Lachnospiraceae bacterium | reverse complement strand
GTTTTTCGATGGCCTCTTCCATGGTCACACCGGAAAGCTGGGTCCCGGCCATATTCATATGTCCGCCGCCGCCCAGTCTCTCCATGATGATCTGGACGTTGACCTCGTCTATGGAACGGGCGGAGATATAGATCTGGTTGTTATACTCCGTCAGCACAAATCTTGCCTTGATACCGGGAATGTTCAAAAGTTCGTTTGCAGCCTGGGCACCCACCACGGTAGGTGCTGCGGTCCTATCCGCACGGCAGGTGGAAATGGCATACTCTTTTCTGTAGATCTTGGCATGTCCCACTGCCTCAGCCCTGGCTCTGTAATCATCCGCATTTTCCCGGAACATCTTTCTGACTCTCGTAACGTCGGCGCCGCTTCTTCTAAGAAAGGCTGCGGCCTCAAAGGTTCTGACACCGGCCTTACAGATAAAGTTGTCGGTATCTACCACGATACCCGCATACAGACAGTCCGCTTCCACGCTGCGAAGCTTGACGCCGTCTCCGATATACTGCAGTACTTCGGCAACCATTTCACAGGCGGAGGAAGCATAGGGCTCCACATAGGAAAGGGTCGCATTCTCCACAACCTCTTCACCCTGTCTGTGATGATCCAGCACCACGGTGGATCTGCATACCTTTAAAAGCTCGGGACACTGGGTCCTGCTGGGCTTGTTTACATCCACAACCACCAGCACGGTGTTGCTGTCTGCCATTTCCAGGGCCTGTGCATTGCCGATGACCGTAGTTTCATCCGGATCCAGATCGTCAAAGGCTTCCACCCAGGGAGCGGTATTGGCATTGATATCGTCGATGACGATGCAGACATTTCTGCCCAGGGATTTGGCGATACGGTAAATACCAACGGCGGCACCGAAGGAATCCACATCCGCATCCTGATGTCCCATAACCATTACCTTATCCTTGGCGGTAATGATCTCCTTTAATGCCAGGGCTTTTACTCTGGCTTTTACTCTTGTATTTTTCTCAATGGACTGGCTCTTTCCGCCGTAGTAGCTGACGCCTTCAGGGGTCTTGATCACGGCCTGATCGCCGCCGCGGCCCAGGGCCACATCGATACTGGTACGTGCAAATTCATAGTTCTGGCTGTAGGAAAGTCCGTCGGAACCGATACCGATACTCAGGGTCACCGCCATATCGTTTCCGATGTTGACGGTCTTAACATCCTGCAGAAGGTCAAATCGGTTTTCCTTCAAAAGCTTCAAGGACTGCTTTCTGAGGATCAGGAAGAACTTATCCTTTTCCATCCTCTTTACAATGCCGTCATAGGAAGCAAAATACTTATTCAGCTTTCTCTCGATGAGGGCCGTTAACAGGGATCTTCGAACCTCTTCGATACTCTCTAAGGCTTCCTCATAGTTATCAATATACAAAAGTCCGATACAAAGGGACTGGTTATCATTCTCACGAAGGGCCAGCTTCAAGGCCGTTTCATCAAAAAGATAGCAGGCGATAAGACACCCCTCATACTTGCCGTCGGTCTCAAAGATATCGCTGTTTTCCACCATCTGTCCCAAAGGGATCCGGCGCATTCTGGCGGTATATTCCTTCTCCCCATAGGAAAAGCTTACTTCGGACAGCACCCCCGCTTCCTTGGGGAATTTATCTCTCGTTACGGAAGGAAACAGGGTACGGATATCCTTGGAAAAGCCCTTGGGCTTTCCGCTGATCTGCTCAAACTCCCGGTTAGTCCAGATGACCCTTCCGTTCTCATCCAAAAGTGCCGTGGCAACTTCCAGATCCCGCAGCAGCTTTTTCTGAATCTGCCCGTACTGGGTGGCGAAGCTTACCATCTCATTCATGAGAATGGATCTGGCAAAATTCACCAGGATCAATGTCAGGATCAGATAAAACAAAACAAAGCCGGAAAGCACAAGTCCCGCCTTGATATTGATGGTATAGATCCAGGCATCCACCAGGGCAAGCAGCACGCCCAAAAGGAGCGTTCCCTGCATGTAAAGCTGAAGCCGTCCGGTCAGCCGAAGTTTCTGTTTCATGTTATTCCCTCTTAAATTTACCCATGATTACGGATTCTTTGTGTAAGATTGCGCCTGCATCCGTCATTTGGCGCTAAATTGTAGTATATCACATAACGGAAAAATAGTAAAATTTCCACTCTATTGAAGCTGTCTTCGCAGCATCTCGCCCCCGTTTTCCTTGGGGCAGATGCGGATGGTGATCCTGCACTGGGCCAGAGCCTCATAATTGGCCGCCAGATCGTAGTTAACCTCCAGCAGAATCTGCTCGTTTTCCTCCGTAATATCCACTCCCGTAGTGGTGATATCCAGCATAAAATCCCCAAAGGGCGTGGCGTAGCAGCTTTGGTTTTTCTTGTTTTCCTCAAACAGCATCTCTACGTTGATGACGCCTTTTTTTCGAAGGTAGGCTTCCCCTTCCTTGAACTTGATCATGTTTCTGGTCACCTGATCAAAGCCCTCCAGCGTTTCGTCGTAGAGCACATAGTGATAGTCATTCTTTTTATAGTAGTTTCCGGCATTGATGATCTCAACCTTTCCCGGCATACTCTCCGTGGAAAACTGCAGCCCCTCTACCGAAACCAAAACGTCCTTCGTCATGCATTTGTCTCCGCCGGAAAATGCAGATGCTCCATGATCATCTGCAGCTGATTGGCAATGTGGGTCTCGATCTCTTTTTCCGCCAGCTGGGCATCCCGTTTTTCGATGCTCTTATAGATCCGCTCATGCTCATCAATGAGCAGAGTATGATAGCTGGCGTCCTTGATGTATTCGAAGCGGTAACGGTACATCTGCTCGGATAAGTTGCTGTGCATCTGCTCCAGCTTCCGGTTGCCCGTGGAACGAATGATCACATCATGCAGGGCTACGTCCGCCCTGGTAATGGCCGTCATATCCTTGGTTTTGGTAACGGCGGCAAACTGCTCACAGGCCTCCTTTAATTCCAAAAGCTCCTGGGGATGGATCCGCTCGCAGGCCAGTCTTACTGCCAGCTTCTCCAAGGAGGTACGCACCTCCAGCACATCCTTTAAATCCTTTTCCGAGATCTGGGCAACCTCTGCGCCGCGTCTGGGGATCATGGTAACAAGACCCTCCAGCTCCAGCTTTCGGATGGCCTCCCTGATGGGGGTTCTGGAAACGCCGAGGCGCTGTGCCAGATGGATCTCCATGAGCCGCTCTCCCGGTGCCAGCTGTCCCAGCAAGATCTCCTGTCTGAGCTTTTTAAATACTACATCCCGAAGGGGTAAAAACGCATCATCCATTTCATTAATATCCTGCATACATTCACCTCTCTTCTTACGAAACACAGCCGATGAGGCTGTTTATGTCTTCGATCTTCTGCTCTTTCATAAACCGTTCGATCCCTTCAACCGTTTCCACGGTGGTGTAGGGATTGATGAAATTCATGGCACCGATGGCTACTGCCGTGGCACCTGCCATCATGAACTCGATGGCATCCTCTGCACCTGCGATACCGCCCATTCCGATCACCGGGATGGATACCGCATGGGATGCCTGATATACCATCCTGACTGCTACCGGCTTGATACAGGGACCGCTGAGGCCTCCCGTTTTGTTAGCCAATGCAAACTTTTTGCGGTAGATATCGATCTTCATACCCGTGATGGTATTGATGAGGGAAATGGCGTCTGCCCCCGCCTCCTCTGCCGTCTTTGCCATCAGTGCGATGTCGGTGACATTGGGGGAAAGCTTCATGATCACCGGCTGCTTTGCCTTTGCCTTGATCTCCTTTGTGATCCTGGTAAGCGCTGCAGGATCCTGGCCGAAGGCGATGGCCCCCTCCTTTACATTGGGACAGGACACGTTGATCTCCAGCATATCCACCCGGGATTCTTCGGAAAGACGCTCCACCACTTCCACATAGTCCTCGATGCTCTTGCCGCAAACGTTGACGATGACCTTGGTATCAAAGTCCTTTAAAAACTGCAGGTCACGATTGATAAAGGTATCGATTCCCGGATTCTGCAGGCCGATGGCGTTGAGCATGCCGCCGTAGGTCTCCGCCACTCTCGGGGTATCGTTTCCCGGCCAGGGCACATTGGCAACCCCCTTTGTCACCACCGCACCCAGGCGATTTAAATCCACAAATTCACTGTATTCCATACCGGAGCCGAAGGTTCCGGAGGCCGTCATAACGGGGTTCTGAAAGGTCACCCCCGCAATGGTTACTGCTGTATTCATAGGCTGTTATTCTCTCTTTCCTGTTTCGCTTTTCAGATATTCACAAAGGAGGCCGGATACACCGGACCGTCGGTACAGATCCTGCTGTTGTTGACCTTGGAATGAGCATCCGTCTCTACGGTTTTGCAAACGCAGCCAAGGCAGGCGCCGACGCCGCAGGCCATCCTCTCCTCTAAGGAAATATAGGCCTCAATGCCGTTTTCCGCAGCATAGGCCTTGATGGCTCTCAGCATGGGCATGGGTCCGCAGGCAAAGATCAGATCTGCCTTCAGATCATGGGCCCGGATCACATCCATAACGTTGCCCTGGGTGCCGTAGCTGCCGTCCTCTGTAGCCATATAGGCAAGACAATACTGGGAAAAATCCTGCTGCAAAAACCGCTCGCTGCGATAGCCTAAAACCGCATTGATATTCTTGGCTCCGGCTCTTTTTTTCAAAGCCTTTACGGTCTCAAGCATGGGGGGAATACCGATGCCTCCACCCATGACGAAGACGCTTTTATCATCCGCCTTTTCAATGGGAAAGCCATTTCCCAAAACTCCTAAGATCTCCAGCTTGTCCTGTGCATGCATCCGGGAAAAGGACTCGGTTCCCTTTCCTGCGACTCTGTAAACCAGCCTTAAAAGCCCTTCCTTATCATCGATCTCACAGATACTGATGGGGCGGGGCAAAAGCATGGCTCCGTCCTTGGGATATACCGCTACAAACTGTCCCGGGCCTGCCTCTCCGGCAAGGTCTGTTTCCAACCAGAGATCGTAGATGTTTTCGGCGATCTCCTCATGCCGCCTGATGACGGCGGTAACTTTTTTCTTACTCATTACAAACTCCTGTTTTCTCTTACTGTTTATTTCCTGATCCCGGCCCCCGGCTTCTCATAGACCACCTCTCCGCCGCAGATCGTCATTTCAATGCTTCCGTACATGGGAACTCCCCGAAAAGGGCTGTTTTCCGATTTCGAAGCAAAGGCTTCATACACCACTTCTTTTGTCTCATCAAAAAGGATCAGGTCCGCCGGACCCCCTTCTTCAATGCGTCCTGCGAAAAGTCCGTACATGGCTGCCGGCGCAAGTGCCATCCGATCAAATAAGGTGGGAAGGGATAAATAACCTTCCTTTACCAGATGGGTGATCCCCAGGGAAAAGGCGGTCTCCAAACCGATGATACCGCTGGGCGCCTGTGTTAGGGGCTTTTGCTTTTCCTCCCTGCTGTGGGGTGCATGATCCGTTGCGATCATATCGATGGTGCCGTCTGCAAGACCTTCGATAATGGCTTTCCGATCTTCCTCGGTGCGAAGGGGCGGATTCATCTTGGCAAGGGTTCCATACTGAATGGCCGCATCCTCCGTTAAGGAAAAATGATGAGGAGTGGCTTCCGCATGGATATTGGCCTTTCCTTCGGCTGATGCCTTCTGTTTTGCCTGTCTTATCAGCTCTACGCCTTCTTTGGTACTGATGTGCTGGCAGTCATAGATGGCCCCTGTTTCAAGAGCCAGCTGCGCATCCCTTCGAATCAGGGAGATCTCAGCCTCTCTGTCAGATCCACCGATGCCAAAGTGCTCCGAAGCCTTTCCGTGGTTGATGCCGTTGTTGGTGATAAATGCGGGATCCTCTTCATGAAAGCTCAAGGGCTTTTGAAGGGCTGCGGCCTTTTCCATGGCTTTTCTGACGATGGCCTCCTCCAGAATGGGAATGCCGTCATCCGTAAAGCCTGCGGCTCCTTTATCCATAAGGCCCTGCATATCCACCAGCTCTTTTCCCTGAAGGCCTTTGGTAATAGAAGCACAGCTGTAAACATGAATTCCTGTTTTTCGTCCCTCTTCCAAAACATAGGATAGAGTCTCTTCATTATCTACCACCGGTTTGGTGTTAGCCATCAAAACCACCGAGGTAAAGCCTCCGGCCGCTGCCGCTTTGGCTCCTGTCTGAATGTCCTCTTTGTGGGTAAAACCGGGATCCCTGAAATGCACATGAACATCCACAAGACCGGGGCCGATCTTCAGCCCCTCTGCATCCAGGATGGTAAGGTTTTTCTCCTTTTCTCCATCCGGCAGGCTCTCACCAAATGCCTGTGCGTCTGCCTCTGTAATGGAGGGGGCGATCCTTGCAATCTTACCGCCTGCAATGAGCAGATCCCGCTTTGCATAGGTGCCGTCTTCTTCTTTTATGATCCCCGCAGGATCTACGATCCTACC
Source organism: Lachnospiraceae bacterium (assembly GCA_016282595.1). GTDB lineage: Bacteria > Bacillota > Clostridia > Lachnospirales > Lachnospiraceae > RGIG7926. The sequence continues at coordinate 7 of JAEEKV010000175.1, read as the reverse complement.
GTTTTTG
>JAEEKV010000174.1 GCA_016282595.1 Lachnospiraceae bacterium | reverse complement strand
GGGAGACATTCTGTATGACATCGGAGGTGGTACGGGATCGGTTGCCATTGAAGCAGCGGGGCTGGATCCGAGCCTTCGGGTTTGGACCATTGAGAAAAAGAAGGAAGCCGCAGACCTGATCCGGGCCAACCTGGAAAAAGCCGGACTTGATAACGTGTCGCTGATAGAAGAGGAAGCCACCACGACCCTTGAGAGGCTGGAAAAGCCGGACTGCGTCTTTATCGGCGGCAGTGGCGGCAGGCTTTCCGAGATCATGAAGATCCTCCATGCAAAGGGAGAGGGCATCCGCTTTGTCATCAACGCTGTGAGTCTGGAAACCGTAGAAGAGATCCGTAAGATCTTAAAGGACTATGAGATCAGGGATGAAGAGGCAATCCAGATTGCTGTTACGGAGCTGAAAAAAGCGGGAAGCTACCATATGATGAACGCCCAGAACCCGGTGTGGATCTTTTCCTTCACCCTGTAAACAAGTCAAAAGATGGGAACTGAAATGAGTAAGATAGATTGTAAAAGAGTTATGCTGGCAGCCCCGAGAAGCGGCAGCGGAAAGACCACCATCACCTGCGCCCTTTTGCAGGCGCTTACGGATCGCGGTTTGGATCCGGCCGGCTTTAAGTGTGGCCCGGACTATATCGATCCCATGTTTCACAAGGGGGTGTTGGGGATCGAGAGCAGAAACCTGGATACTTTTTTTGCGGGAGTTGAAGGGATTCGGCACATTCTCTCAGACTGCCAAAAGAACTATGCCGTGATCGAAGGTGTCATGGGGCTTTATGACGGAATGGATGTTGCGAGTTTGGCGGGATCCGGTTATGAGATCGCCGCCCTGTCCGATACACCTATTATTCTCATTGTGGATGCATCCGGTATCGGAAGATCCGTGATTTCCCTTATCAGGGGAATGCTTGCAGATGATACCGAAGGTCTGATCCGGGGGCTGATCTTAAACAGGATCTCAAAGAGCTTTTATGAAAAACTGCAGCCTGTTCTGAAGGCCGAGATCAAAGCTATGAGAGAGGATGTAACGCTTTTGGGATATTTTCCCAAGCAGTCAGACATTGCCATTACCAGCAGACATTTGGGACTTCTTCTGCCCGGCGAAATTGCGGATATCAGGGAACGGATCCGAAGGGCCGCAGCCCTTTTAGAGGAGGGGGTGGATCTTGCATCTCTTGTACGGATTATGGATGAGTCCACAGAGCAGGGAAGCACAGCGCCGTCAGAAAACGCCGAGCCGGAGGTTGCCTGCCCCAAAACCATTGGGAGAGTAACTACAGGAAATGAACCTGTCGGGAAAGAGATTAACAAGTCACTCTCCGTTGTAGATGCAGCCCCCCTCACTCTCGCAGTAGCCTACGATGAAGCCTTCTGTTTTTACTATCCGGATAACCTAAAGCTTTTTGAAAAAAACGGCGTCAGGATCCAATACTTTTCCCCTTTGTATGATAAGGAGCTTCCCCGGGAGGCAGACGGGATCCTGCTGGGAGGGGGATATCCGGAAAACTACTTAGAGAAGCTCAGTCAAAACAGCTCCATGCGATCCTCCATCAAAAAGGCCATTGAAAAAGGAATTCCGTCTTTGGCGGAGTGCGGAGGATTTATGTATCTGCATAGGACCATCACGGACAAAGAGGGAAGGGCCTATGAAATGGTGGGAACCATTGAGGGAGATTGCAGATGGGCAGGACATCTGGTAAGATTTGGATATCTGCAGATAGAGGCACCGAGCCCGGGACAGGAAACAAAGAACCCCCTTGCCCAAAGCCTGATAGGAATGAGGGGACATGAGTTTCACTACTATGAGAGCACCAACAGCGGAAATGCTTTGGTAGCGGCAAAGCCGGATCACAGTGGGCAGCGGGAGTGCATCATCGCTGAAAGCAACGGAATCTGGGGATTTCCCCATTTTTACTATCCTTCCCATCCTGCATTTGCAAAAGCCTTTATCAAAGAGATGAAAGAGGTCTGCCATGGAAAACAACAGTAAATTCTTTGCCAATCGGGATTGTAAGTACTATCCCTGCCATAACAGCGAGGAGATCAACTGCATGTTTTGCTTTTGTCCCCTCTATGATCGCCAGTGTCCCGGCAACCCGAAATGGGTGGAAAAGGATGGCAGGCGGATCAAAAGCTGCGTGGATTGCTGCTTTCCTCACAAGGCGGAAAACTATGACAGGATCATGGAGATTCTGAAGCAGTAGGGGGATAGGATATGGGAACTGTCATCACCATAGCAGTCATAGCGATCCTCTTTGCTTTGGCCTGTCGTTTCCTCTACAGGGAAAAGAAAAAAGGCAGGCAGTGCATCGGTTGTCCCATGGCGGATAGCTGTACTTTAAAGGGAAGCCTGAAAAAGGACGGATCCGGCTGCAACAAAGATAGTTTCTCCCAACAGTAAATACGAGATTGAAAAGATCCCGAAGACCTTGAAAAGGCCATGAATTTGGGATAAAATTCTTACCAGGAAAACAGTTTGGATCGAAGCTGTGCTGATGGGAGAAAATACGGATGAAAACATGGAAAGCATGGAAGATTGTCCTCTTTGTGGCAATGTGTGTATGTTTGAATGTAGGGGGGAAAATTCTGGCCGTATGGCTGGAGCTTCCGGTCTGGGCGGATTCCCTGGGAACGGCGATCTGTGCATATGTTGGAGGACCTGTCTGCGGGGCCATTGTGGGGATCACCGGAAATCTGGCTTACAGCGGCATTAACAGTCCTTCGGCGGCCTATATGATCACAAGCATTGTCATTGCCGTGATCGTGGGAATAGCCGCGAAGAGGAACTGGTTCGAGCGCTTCTACGGCTTTATGAAAGCCGCTTCCTTTGCCATGCTGATCGCACTGGTGGTTTCTGTTCCCATTGATATGATCTTCGGCGGTGGTCTTACCGGAAACAAATGGGGCGACGGCGTGATCGGTTATCTTTCGGATAAGGGCTGGCAGCCTTTTCTTTGTTGTTTTATGGGGCAGTTCGCCATTGAATTCACAGATAAGATCCTGACCATCGCCGTGGTTTATATCATCTACCTGGTGGGACGCATAAGAAGCGGAAAGGATGCATCGCAGACCACGGTCAATACCCAGTCCGGGACTGCTGCGGGGGCGGCTTTTTTGCTGGCCTTTACCCTGGGCGTTTCCCTGCTGGCAGGAGAGGTATCTGCAGCACCTGCTGAGAGTGTGGATTATAATGACTATGTCCAGAGCGTATATTCCAGCAACAACGGCCTTCCCTGCGGCGAGGCCAATGATATCGCCCAGACCAACGACGGCGTTCTTTGGATCGGAACCTATGCGGGACTTTACCGGTACAACGGAATAGAGTTTCGCTGGGTGGATGATTATGAGAATGTAAAAAACGTAAACTGTCTTTACGTGGATGAGGAGGGACGTCTTTGGATCGGCACCAATGACAACGGTCTTGCCATTGCCATCCGGGAAAAGGTGGTCAATGTTCTGGATCAGGCCAACGGCCTTCCCTCCAATTCCGTCAGATCCATCATTCATGCATCCGACGGTTACTACTATGTTGGAACCACTTCAAGCCTGCAGATTCTGATGATGAACAACGGACTGAAGGTGGCCAATACGCTGGATGAGGTTAACTACGCCGACAGCATTGCGGCTGATGATAAAGGACATGTGGCAGCCATCGCTTCAGGCGGACGGCTTTTTCTCATCAAAGAAGGACAGATCCAGGATTCTCTGCAGCTGGAGGATGAAACGGATCTTTTCAACTGCTGCGCATTTGCACCCGACGGTAAACTGATGGTCGGGACTTCCACCAATCATATCTACAGCTTTGATATATCAGAGGATACGCTGAAACAGGAAAAAATGATCTCCTGCGCAGGTATCAAGTCCATCAACAACATCAATTATCTGGACGACGGGACCCTGTTCATTTCCACCGACAGCGGTGTTTCCTATATGGACGCCAATGGGTATCACCAGATCAATACCAATGAGTTTAACAATTCCATCGACAATATGCTCTATGACTATCAGGGGAACCTTTGGTTTACCTCTTCCAGACTCGGTCTTTTGCGTCTGGCAAAATCCCCCTTTAAGGATGTTTATGGTGCCATCGGCATGGAAAGAAAAGTGATCAATGCCATCGTTAACTGGCAGGATGGCTACTATATCGGAACGGATGAAGGGCTGGATGTGGTTGATGAGGCTTGTCACAGACAGATTGAGAATGAACTGACAAAGCAGCTGGATGGCAAGCGTATCCGCTGTATGTATGTTGATGAGCAGGATCACCTCTGGGTTTGTACCTACGGAAGCGGCCTGATGGAGTTTGGCCCGGACGGAAGCTCCTGGCACTACAATGCGGATAACGGAAGCTTTGGAAACAGAGCCAGGATCGTCACAGGCCTTTCGGATGGCACCATCCTGGCAGCCGGAGACAGCGGCATCAGCTTTATCAGGGATCACAAGGTGGAAAAGACCATCAAAAATGAGGATGGGCTGATCAATTCCATGATCCTGACGGCGCTGCAGCGAAGTGACGGAACGATCCTGGCGGGATCCGACGGGGATGGTATCGCGGTGCTGAAGGACGGCGAAGTGACGGATATGATCACCAGGGAGGACGGACTTTCCAGCGGCGTGATCCTGCGTATGGTAAAGGATCCCAAATCCGACGGTGTTTTTGTGGTCACCAGTAACAGCCTTTGTTACCTGGAGCCCGATGGACAGATCCGGGTACTGGAGCATTTCCCCTACTTCAACAACTACGATATCTGGGTGAAGGATGAGGATACCCTGTTTGTCATGTCGAGTGCCGGAATTTATGTGGTAGAGCGGGATGGTCTGGTTGACGACAGTGATATGGCCTGGGAGCTTCTGGACGCCAGAAGGGGGCTTGGAACCTCTCTGACGGCCAATTCCTGGAACTGCTACAACGGCAATGGGGAACTGTTTTTGCCCTGCGATACCGGTGTATATATCATCGATGTGGATAAATACAACAGCGATATCCGTTCCTACCGGATGCAGCTGGCATCCATCAAGCTGGATGGTCTGCAGCAGCCTTTGGCGAAGAAAGGAGCCATTACCGTGGGGCAGGGGGTTAGCCGTGTGGAGCTGAGTCCCGAGATCCTGAACTACACCATTCAGGAACCCAATGTGGGTTACCGGCTGGATGGTTATGATTCCCAATGGACCATTGTGCCCCAGAACAGCCTGAGCAATATCATCTATGTGAATCTGCCTGCGGGCAGTTACACCTTCCGTCTTGCCATCCTGGACGGCGCAGGAGAGAAGGTTTTGGAGGAGAGGGATTTTGACCTGATCAAGGAAGGTGAGATTTACGAAAAGAGAGGCTTTACCTTCTATATGCTGCTGGTATTGTCATTGAGCATCATCTGGTTTACCTGGCTGACGGTGCAGCGGCAGATCAACAACCAGCAGATCAAATTGAATATGGCCAACGAAACGGTAATGGCTATTGCAAACGCAGTCGATGCTAAGGACGTCAGAACCCATCAGCATTCCATGCGTGTGGCCGAGTACTCGGAAATGATCGCAAGAGAAATGAACTGTTTCCCCTGGTATAAGAGACGGAAGGAGTTGTCAAATCTCAGGAAGGCTGCCCAGATGCACGATATCGGCAAGATCGCCATCCCTGACAGCGTGCTCAACAAGGTAGGGCGCCTGACGGATGAAGAGTTTGCCCAGATGCGTTCCCACGTGGTAAGGGGGGCTGAGATCCTCAAGGACTTTACCCTTGTGGAGCATGTTGTGGACGGTACCAGGTTCCATCACGAGCGCTATGACGGAAAGGGATACCCGGACGGTCTTTCCGGAGAAGAGATCCCGTTGTTCGGAAGGATCATAGCCGTGGCGGATACCTTTGATGCCATGACATCCAACCGCGTTTACCGGAATCACATGGATACCGATTATGTGATGAATGAGATGAAACGGGGCCGCGGTACCCAGTTTGATCCCGATGCACTGGATGCGTTTTTGCGACTGGTGGATAAGGGCATCATCAATCTGGATGAGCTGTATGCACAAAAGCGTGCGGAGATTCAACAGGCCGATCAGGAGGCCCAGAAGGAACTGGCCCGCCGCGTGGAGGAAGATAAAAAGATCCAGGCCGCAG
>JAEEKV010000173.1 GCA_016282595.1 Lachnospiraceae bacterium | reverse complement strand
TTGCTTCTTCCGGACTCAAACAATCGGAGGGAAATGAATTGATCGACACCCTCTCCGTATATCCCCGCAAAATATATGCCTGCATGGCTCCGAATGTGGTTGCTACTTCCAAAACATGCAGCCTGTCGGATTCCATATATTCATCAATCAGTTCGAGCACAGTCTTATCTGTCGGGCGCATAAGGGCTTCCCATGCATATACAGTTTTCCCGTCCGGCAGGAAAATCGGCTGGAAAACATAGTTGATCGACAACTGACCAAGGGCATCAAGTATTTCTTTATCTAACGGCAGATGATCGTAATAAATCATGAATTGCTAAAACCTTCCCTATATTTGGATCCATACATGACGGTGTCATGTTCTTACTATTCCCTCCGTCCGCTTTGCCATATCCTTTACCTTATTTCAGGAAAAAGCATTATTCTGTAACAGCATCTCCCTCTGCCGGTGCTGACGCGGGCACTGCCGGGATCTCGATATTCGGAAGTTCACCTGCATACTCCGTATTATCCGCGATCTCCATCGGATCTCCAGGAGCCTCCTTTTCTTCATCCTTCCAGAGGGATTTATGCTTTTCGCGATCCTTTTCCATCTGCTGGGCAAGTAGCTGCATGTTCTTTGCCACCTGATACATCTTGTCATCATATTCCATCAGCTTCCGTTCATCCGTGATGGGAACAATGTCTCCATGCGCAAGCCGGCGGAACACCATCATGACCTTTCCCATGTCTTCCACTGCTTCTTCCATTGCTTCGCCCTGCTGCTTGGAAGATTCCATGTTTGAAACATTCGACCACTGTTCCATGATGGAATCGATTACTTTCTGGTTTTCCTCAAATGCCTCCTTCGTTGCATTGATGGAAAGCTCCAGCGTGGCTGCCTGGTCAGAAAAACCGCTTTCACCGGTTTTTTGATAATTCTTTTCCGCCTCTTCCTTTTGTTTGGAAAGACTTCTCATCTGTTCTACCAGTTCTTTCCGGTTGGCATAGTAGATCGGTTTTGCGTCCTTTATCTTCATCTGAACGTCTCCTTTACATCAGGCAATGATCTTTATCAAACGGTTTTATCGACTTCAATCCCCTTTATATCTTCAGAAAGAAGCTTCAGCTTGTCGAGTACCTCATCGATCTCAGACTTCACATCGCTCTTTCCGTCCATATAATCCTGTTCTTCGATGATGATCGTCAGATCCTTCATATCATTATCGGTATTCTCAGGGCGTCTCGCACCCTCTTCCCTCTTTTCACGGATTTCTTCGATCTTCTCTTCCTGCTCCTCTTTCTTCTCCGCCTGTTCCTTTGCCTCGATAAACTTCTCTTCCTGCTCGTCTTCAATATGCTCTGTAGCATCTGCATACATCTGGGAAATGGCGTCTTTAGATGCCTCGTCCATGATCTGCTCCGCTTCCTTCTGTGCCTTGAGCATAGGGGATGATTTCAGCCTTTCAATCTTTGCGGATGAGATTGCCATGTTGTTTCCTGCAATCTGGCTATCTATGATACGAATATCATCCTTTTGATGGCCGATCGTCTTTGTTTTGTCAACTGCAGCTGTCTGGTATTCTGTAAGCCAGCCTTCTTTGATCTCTTTTAACCGTTCCATATCTGACTTGGTAAGATCCTGTGGGCTTAGAATCTCTTTCTGTAAAAGTTCAAGGTCTTTCTGCTCCTGACTGTCATCGGCAACACCATAAGCTTTTTTCATATTGGCAATATCCTGCTCACAGGATGCAATGATCTTCTGCTTTTCTCCCCTGTCAGCGGCAAGGACCTTATTCTTGTCCCTGATCTCCTTAAGCTGTGCATCTATCTTCTTATCTCCGTCAAAGGCATCACCAACAATCTTCATTGCCTGCTTTTTTGCAATATTCTGGCGGGCAGCCAGACCGTCATTCTGATTTGTCTTTGCCAGGGAAACGGATTTTTTCTCTTCATCCGGCATTCGGCGAGCCGTTTCAAGCTGCTTTACTGTATTAACTGATATATTGATGGCTATGTTGTTTGAATTCATTTGAACTAACCGGCTCATATCTTAATCTCCCATCTCATCCCCTGAAATCAATATGGCTTCCAACCATGCGCTCAGCCTCAGTCATGACGCGGTTTGATGCGCTGTCATAGGAATAGCTTTGAACTTTTGATACAAGATCATCCATGGAATCAGCCTCTATCGTCACGTATTCTTTTCCGTATACATCCATGATCTTATCATGGATACTTTCCTTTGCTTCTTTCGGTATCTCGTCCTGGTCCGGCGTTTCCACGCGGTCAGCTTTTTCAGGCTTTTTATCTTTTTCAGCCCGCTTTTCTTTTGCTTTTTCAGTCCGCTCCTGCTGAGCCTTTTTTTCAGCTTTCTTATGCTCTTTGGCTTTTTCCGCTTTCTTTTCAGCTGCTTTCTTCTCTATGCGTTTCTTTTGCATCTCCCCGGATTTTTCCACTGTGGCAAAAAAGCTTTCTTTCCCGTCAGAATCGACAGACATACCGAAGTTCTTTACGGATGCGCCGGTGCTGGCAAGGCTGTTTTTTGCCTCTGTCATCTTAAGTGAGGAGGATGCGATGATCCCTTCATATTTCTTACGGAAGGATTCATCTGTCGCCATGCGTTCAAGCTTTTCTTCATCGATCAGCACTACCATTTTACTGGAATTGCCGTAGGAAGCGGCATTTTGTGCCACAAGCCCTTTCATATCCTTGCTGACAGCAATGAAATCCATGTTGTGATACTTTGCCTTCAGCGTTTCATAATAATCTTTCGCCTTATCGGAAAGCTTCACATCACCGATCGTATTACCATATTCAGTTGTCCTTGGGATTAGGGAACTCTTTGAATCAATCGGAGACCATCCTTTTGTTTCTACCTTTGATCCGGATGACTCCTTGACTGGCGCGTCCTGATTTGTCGCAGAATGCGATGCTCCCACGCGGTCCAATCCAATGTTTCTTGGATGCATGACCGAATAGATCTGTTGCTGGTTTGATGTTCCGTGAATACTTGCCATTTTTCTACCTCCTTGTAGAGCAACACTGAAATCCGTTTCAATGCACAAATGCCTGATACCACAGGGGTATCAAGCAAATTGAGACAATTATGGCTATCTTACTGTCTATATCGGCATTAGTCGCCGATTGCTTAACCCCAGTTTATACAAAAACTACGATCCCCCCAAAAGGATGACGATTCATCACACGGATGTTTCGTCATCCCTTGTCACCGGGAAAAAGCAGCTTTACGTCACCTGCTTTATCCCGCTTCCCCTCTTATCGATTGCTGCCTAATTTCTTTCTGTATTCTGCGGCGAAGATCATCCACAATCTCCTCCGTCAGCCAAGCCCTGGCCTTGTCCTCATTCGTGACAGCAGGTTTTGCCCGCAATTCAATAATATAGCATACCAGGATTCCTTCAGCCCTTTTCAGCCCGTCGGAATATGATTTCGCCGTTTCACCCATTCTGATGCCCCTCGCTATAACCCGTTTTATATAAAACCGGATAACATCATTTCTTTAGACGATCTCATTCATCCATACAGGAAACCACAGGCTACGCTGTATGAAAATAATCAATCTTCTCTGTATGATAGCATTCTCCTGAAGAATATCCGCTGCAGCCCCAGAACCTTGTACCATTAACTGTCTCTTCCCGGATCTCCATCGGCTTTCCACAGAACGGACATATCTTTTTGATCCTTTCGGCATCGTCGATGGGCCTTAAGACCTTTTTTATGATATGTAGCCCCGGTATCCCCTCTTTCATGATCTCTTCGATATAACAGATCGTTTCATAAACTTGCTCCTGTTTGCTCGTACGTGTCCGAAAAGAAATCTCTACTCCGCCCGATACATTTACCATATCCACGGATTTCGGTAGGCTGATCCAACCTCCCTTTTGCTTCATAATATCTATGATCAGCTCCGGCGTGATATCTTTTCCGGATGAAACAACCATGCAGAATACAAATGGCTGGTTTTCCATAAGCAGCATAATATTATCTCCCCATAATCCGAGTATTTACAGCAATAACGCTATACTTTTCATAACCTCTTGCAAGTACTTCGTGTGTATACTATACTACATCCAATGATATGCGAATATCTCTCATGTTGTTATGGGGATATATCCACAAGTTATAACCAGCCTGGGAATACAATTCCGGAAAGATTGCAGAAAGGAAAAGAAATAAAAATGCGTACATCTTATGACTATTACAGAACGTTTTATTATGTTTCAATTTACCAAAGTTTCAACAAGGCTGCAGCTGTGCTGCAAACAAGCCAGCCCAATGTTTCCAGATCAATGAACAACCTGGAACACCAGCTCGGTGTCAAACTGTTTGTCCGGTCCCCGTTCGGCGTCGCACTGACAAAGGCAGGTGAGGAGTTATTTGAGCACGTGGAAGTTGCCTACAAGCACATCAAAGCAGGCGAAGAGCTTATGTCTTCCAACTTTAAATTGGAGCATGGCATCCTTGCAATCGGTTTTTCCATCGGGATCACCTATGGCATCATGCGCTCCATGATGACACCCGTCATACATGAATTCCACAAACAATATCCTGACATCCGGCTCCGGATTATGCACATCTCCACAGCCTCACTTGTATCAGAGATTTCCAATGACCTCATGGACATTGCCTTTATCACAACACCGCACGAAGAAAATCAGGATAAGGCAAAATATAATAAACACATCCTGCATCCATACCGGGATATCGCCATAGCCGGTCCATCATTTTCCGCGCTGAAAGGACGTAAGGTAACCCTTGAAGAGCTGGCGGACTATCCTATTATCAGCCTTGGATCCAGAACAGAGACTTTTGCCATGTACAGAAATTATTTTGCTGACAAAGGGCTTGAATTCCAACCTGCAATTGAGACAACAAGCACCGGCCAGAGCATGTTTTACGCCTTGGATAATCTGGGGATTGCCTTTATCCATCCAATGGAAGTGGAAACGGAAATTGAAAACAACGAAGTGTTTCAGATAGACCTGCAGGACAAACTCCCGACAAGATACATCGCCATGATCAACAACAAAAAGGTGAGCCGTGCCGCTACTGAATTTGACAGAATGATCCGGGAAAAATGCGCCGTTCTGCAAAAAGATATTCGGTAAATCTGGCATAACCAAT
>JAEEKV010000019.1 GCA_016282595.1 Lachnospiraceae bacterium | reverse complement strand
CAGGCCTGCGGTTTCTTAGAAGCTCACCATATGGCGGAAAGCAACCGGGAAGTCCGTACCCGCACCGTAGCCGCCGACTTGATACACCTAAAATGAAAAAAAGACCGCTGCTTTTGCAACGGTCTTTCTGTATTTCGTATAGGTTTGCACCTCTTAGTGCTGGCTGGAATACTCGGTGCCACCGATGTTTACGCTTCTGTCGTCCTGAACGACTGCGATGTAGGTCTTACCGGGGTTCATCTCGATCTGGGTCAGATCATCGTAGTAGAATCTTGTAGGACTGTAATCGCCGTTCTTACCCCACTTCACGTGAACTGCTTTACCCTTGGTAATGTAGTATCCGTCATGCTGGTCATCATGAGCCTGGAATGCCAGATAACCCTTGGCATCACGCACCTCATAGTGTGCAAACTGGATCAGGATGTTCTCAAAGGTCAGCTGCTCTCCTGTGGTTCCGTCAATCTGGGACTTCTCATAGAGGTTCTTCTTGTAAAGTCCTGTCTCCGGATCATAGGTCAGAGAAGACTTGGTGTAAGGGAATGCCTTTGCCAGGCTGACTTCATTGGCATCAAAGCTGCCTGCTGCCTGGGAAAGATCATTGCCGCCGCTGTAGTTATACAAAAAGTGCTGTGCATTGAATACGTCCCAGTCATGGTTCAGATCATAGCCCAGGTTCTTGCACTGCTCCACAAGCTTCTCACCGCTGGTGTAGGCATTGTGAGGAACCACTTTATCACTGGTACGATAGAATGCATTGCTTCCCGGTGCGCTGTTGGTAGAATTTACGGCACATCCGGTAATGTTGTGTACATCATCTCTGTTGGTAACGGTTGCCAGATAGTAAGGGCCACCAAAGTGCACCAGAATGGGATCCCATTCCATTGCCCAATATACATAGTAGTCACGGCAGCTTCTGACATTACCCAGGGTTTCGATCTTGTGCCAGTTCTCGATGATGGCCATCTGACGGGACATATCGCCCTCTTCCATACACTCATACAGAACCCCTGCTCTGCCCAGTCCGTACTGAGGCTGTGCTGCCTTATCCGTAGGCAACATGATGGCGATGGGTCTCTGCTTATAGATCTTTTTATCTTCAATCTCACCGGTCAGGGGGGAATACTCTTTTCCATCGGGAAGGGGCTGTCCTTCCTCCACCACATCGGTAACGATCTCTTCCAAGGGCTCCTCAACTACCTGAGGCTGTGTATCTTCGATGACCGGTTCCGGTGCAGGCTCTTCTTCTTTCTTACCGCATCCGACGATCATTGACATAGAAAGGGTTGCGATCAAAAACGCTCCCAAAGCTTTTCTCATGAATAACTCCTCCTTTAAAACTTCTCACAACGGCTATATTATAACACCGTTTCCACTTCCTGTCATTGACATTTTACAAAATTATGACTTTGTTAAGAAAATATTACGATTAATATTCGATTTCAAAGGCCAGAAAACCATCTGTAGCTGCGATGAGAGGATTATCCTCATACAGCGGCTGCTCCTTGCGATAGGTTTCCCGTTCTACAAAGGCCACACCCTTCTTCTCTAAATGGATACTGTCAAGATACAGGGCAAAAATACCGCCGTTGGCGCATTCATAGTTTCCATAGGCCTCAGCCACAAACACATCCTGCTGGCTCCAGTCAGGGGTTGTCCCATCATAGTCCACATAGACCCTGCAATCCTTCATGGCAGGCGTTTGGGGCAAAACCACAAGATCGCTGTTTTGATCCATCTCTTCCATGATCCCAACGGCCTTTTGATCTCCGGCAACAGCCCGCACCAGCACCTGAAATTCATTATAGCTTTGGGCGTTCACCACCCGGAAGGTACCCAGATAATACCAGCAAAACAGGAAGAGTAGTCCGCAGGCAAAAAGCGCCTTGCAGAACCACTTAGATGGCGCAAAAAAACGCTCCCACAGTCTGTCCGCTGCCAGTGCCGCCGCGATCATCAGAGCTGTCACCGACGGATATTGATACCACAAAAGCTTATTGGTCACCGCCGAAAAAGCCAGGAAGGGAAGGAGGATCCACAGGGCAAATCCCAGAAGTACATCCTTTCCCTGTACACTTGCATCCTGCTCCTCGATCTCGTTTTTCTTCTGTTCTTTCTTCCCCTGTTCCGATACTGTTATTATATTTTCCTCAGATTCTGCTTCGGTTTGTACATCCGCAGATACTTCTACCTTTACCTGCTCCTCTGATTTTTTCCTAGATGAAACAACATCCACCAGTCGTGTGATTAAGAAGGCCCCAACAAGCACCAGTGCCCATACATAGACCTGGACCTTCTTCGACATGCTTCCGAAGTAGTAGGATGCATAGTACCAAAAAGGAGATGGGTTACTGGTAAGCTGTCCTCCGGTACGGCCCATAACATCGGTTTCCCACATCTTTACAAAAAAAGCAGTACCATCGATCCGATATCGAAGTCCCGCCCAGATTCCCAAAGGAACCAGAATGGCAAGGAAAAACAGCCCCCACTCCTTCAAACGGATCTGAAACAGCTGCTTTGTGAAAAGCAGAAACAATCCGCCGATGGCAGCGATCATAAGGGCATGAAAGCTCTTTGTCAGAAAGGCCAGAGAAAAGCAAAGACCGCAAAGCACAAAAAAGCGGTGATCCTGACGGATCCGCATCATGGAAAGCATGGCTACGGAAAACAAAAGCACATACAGGCTGTCCGCATCTCCCGCCCTTACCATATGGGCCAAAAAGGGAGTCATATTGATGGAAAGGGCCGCTACTCCGAAGAGGGTTGCCCGTCTGCCGTAGGGCTTTAAAAACAGGGCTACGCAAACTGCCAGAAGCAGATAGCAGATCACGGAATACAGCCGCAGCCCCAGCACGGGATCCTTGAACAAGGAAAGGCCTATCATAATGCACCACATGGAAAGGGGCGGCTTTAGGTTATAGTAGTCCGCTGCCCGCATGTAGGTATTCTGCACCATACTGCCGCCGTGAAGCATCTCGTAGGCATTCACCCCGTGCCTGGCTTCATCCCAGGGATCCACGTATTTTGCCGTCAGCTTATAACTGCTTAAAAAAAGCAGCAGTGCAAATACCAAAGCAAGTGCCATGCGATATAGAATTGTATTTCGTTTTTCCTTCGTCATTGACTCGCCTCAAAAAGTTAGCGGAAATAAACTTTTACCGCCAGATAGATCGCAAAATACCACTCCTGCTTCATAAACAGGATAAATAGCTTCTCCGCAAGGGAAAGATTTGGCATCCTGACATGGCCCAGGGCCCAGAGCACGCTTCGTTTGTTGACGGTATGCTCCATTTCCTTTCTCAGCTCCCGGTAGGATTTTTCCTTTTGCTTATACACAATGCCTTTGACATAGAGTACCGTCAGGCATAAAAAGTCATTCCAGATCTGGCTCTCCAGCTCGGGATAGCCCTTTTCCCTCACAATGCGAAGGAGGTTTTTTCGCATAATGCCGATCTTGTTCATATAGGCAGGATCATGCTGCATGGTCATGGAAGCCGGCTGCATATAGTAATGATAGGGATAGAAATCCTCGATGATCTCCACCCTCTCGGCATCCAAAAACATGCAAAGGGAAAACTGGTAATCCTCCCCGATGGTAACCTCATCCGAGCAAAGAGAAAGGTTCTTTTGTACCAGCTCTCTTTTCACCAGCTTCGTCACCCGGTTGGGCATCAGGGGCCGTCCCATAAAGGAGCCATCGTTGATAACACCCTTTCGCAGTCTTTCCTTCAGAGCCTCACCGGCAAAGGAGGTCTCCCCCAGCTCCATCTGTTCCTTCCAGCTTCGCTCCGGCTCCTCCTCATAGAGATGCTCCAGACCGCAGCAGACAATATCCGCATCTGTTTCCTTCGCCCTTTCATAAAGCCGCTCAAACATATCGGGATCGATGTAATCATCGGCATCCACATAGCCGATATACTCCCCTTCTGCAGCGGCGCTTCCCGCCTTCCAGGCCGCAGTGAGTCCCCGGTTTTCCTGATGGATCACCTGAAAACCGCTTTGGAACAGGGCCAGGTCATCGCAGATCTTCCCGGAACCGTCGGTACTTCCGTCATCTACCAGGATCACCTGCAGATCAAACAGCGTCTGCTGAGACAGGGCCTTTGCACATCTGTCCAGATAGCGCTCCATATTGTAAACGGGTACGACAACCGTTACCTGTGGCATAGTGTTTCCTTTCTATTTCTCTGCTCGCGCCTGCATCTTTTTCAGCATCTTGCGGTACATCTGGGGGGAGGTCAAAAAGATCCGATACCCCGTCTTTACTCTGGCAGATAAAAACTCAGCCCGCTCTTCAGGGCTTCCGGCCTTGGAATTTAAAGCCTCTCTCACAAAGCCCTTCAGCATCTTTTTCTGCTTTCCGCAGTCCTTTACATGTCGCACCAGAGGATAGTAATACTTAATGCTTCCGTCTGCCCGGGCCCGCAGTGCCGCGATCATGGGCCGTACATAGCCCTTTTGTTCAAAGTAGGCGATGCGATCCGTCAGGGCTGCCATCCAGTCCAGTCTCTTAACCTTAAATTTATCCCTGGTGATGCTGCCTGCCGAGGAAAAATAGGCATAGAGAGGAATCCTCACATAAACGCCCTTTTCACACTGATCGAAGATCTTATAGGTGGTGGCTTCATCCTCATGGATCCGTCCCTTGGGATAGCGGATCTCCTTCCAAAGCCTGGCATCATAAAGCTTGTTCCAGGCCACGATGTAGTAGGTGGCATCCTCACAGATGGTATCGTACTGGTTTTCCAACAGCTCCTGCTTGGAGCAGACCACCTCTCTTGAGATGCCGCCGAAATAGTTCTTGGTGGCTTCCTCAAACAGATCCTTGGGATCTCCCAAAGCCGCACCCGGTCCGGTCTCCACGTAGCTGCACTGTGCCACCTGGGCGTTGTGCTTGATGAGGGCATCGTAAAGCACCTCGATAAAGCCCGGGGCATAGTAATCGTCACTGTCCAAAAAGGCGATATAGTCTCCCCCGGCCACATCCAGTCCGGCGTTTCGGGCATCGGACAGGCCGCCGTTCTCTTTATGTACCACCCGGACTCTGGCCTCGGAGGCTGCATATTCATCGCAGATCTTCGGGCATCTGTCTGTGGAACCGTCATCCACCAGAATAATGTCCAGGTTGCGATAGGTCTGATTCAACACGGAATCCACTGCCCGTCTTAAGTAGGGTTCTACCTGATAAACGGGTATGATCACGGAAATCAATGGTTTCAAAACACGATCCTCTTTTCTTACTTCCTTTTCATCCGAACCAGCTGAGCCCTGCAAAGACTCAGGGCATGTACACTCTTCCAGCGACCATCCTTTGCAAAGCCATACAGGATCTTATGGTCGGGATACCGAAGCCGGATGTCCGGATTTCTATGTTTGACAAAAGACGCAATGGCCTTTACATAGCGCTTGATGAGCCGCTTTTTCTGATCGGAGTCCAGGCCCTTTTCCAAAGGGATCTGTCCGATCTCATCCAAAAAGGTGGAGATCACTTTAGTTTCCGGTGCCCAGCGGCAATCCTCCATCCCCAGTTTTCTGAAAAAGTCCGTGGTATGAAAATAGAGCTGCCTGCAGACATCGATGCGATCCTCCCGCAGTTTTCCGGAAAGGCTGGTGCCTCTGTCATCCTGCACATAGCGATAAACCCTTTGTTGCAACACGGAGATCTTTGTTGCCCCAATGAGATAGGACAGGTTAAAGCAAAGGTCTTCTCCCAGGTTTTTGGTGATATCAAACTCCTCCCGGATCAGCTCTTTTCGAAAGAGCTTATTCCACGGGGGATTAAGGTAGTCCTGCAAATACAGCTCGCAAAAGTGTTCCTTCTCCTTACGAAACTCGATACAGGCATCATAGGGCGGAAGCTTCTCCACGGTATTGCCGTAGTAAAAATGAGCATAGCCTCCCACCACCAGATCACTCTCATCCTTTAGCATCCGCTCCACCATGGCAGAAAGGCCGCCGGGATACACCTTATCATCACTGTCCACAAAGCGGATCAGTTCTCCCTTTGCCTGCCGGATACCTTCGTTTCTGGCTGCCGATACTCCTGCTTCGGAAAGAACGATGAGTCGCACCTTTTCATGGCTCTTTTCCAGATCCCTGCAAAGAAGCAGGGCCGGATCCTCCTCCGTCAGGCCGTTTGCAACCAGCAAAAGCTCCAGGTTTTCATACTCCCCCTCTGCAAGGATGCTATCTACGCAGGGGCCCAGAGTATCCTCGCTGTGATACACCGGAACGATGACGGAAACCAGGGGCGCTGCCCCGGCATTCGTTTTTTCAATATGCGATTGTGTATCGTTTCCGGATGAAAACGGCATCTCTTATCCTCTTACCCTTTTCTCTTCTTTCCGCCGCCCCTTCGGGGCGTATGCGGATTCCAACAGGGTTTTTCATCTGTCTTTGCTGCCTGCCTACAGATCATATACCCCTATGATGAGTCTCCAGATCATAATGGCGTTCAACAGTCCCATGATGGTAAACAACAATCTGCTTCGTCCGATACGTCCCATGTTGCCGGATTTTTTCTCTCCCAAAAAGCAGATGAGAACCGGCAGAAACAGAGGTGCGAAATACCGTCCCTGAACTCCACGGATCTCGTCGGCTCCCACAGAGGTGTAGCTGACATACATGGAGGTCCAGATCACGGCACACATACCAAAGGTCATGATAATAGTCAGAATCTTATTGCGAAGTCCGATGCCCTTGCGGGGCTCCTCCCATTCACTGATCTCTTCATTCTCACTACGGGGCTTTAAGAAGGCAAGTCCGATGCCCAGTACCAGCACCAGCCAGGTGGAAAACATGGAGGACTCTCCCACATAACCGTACTGGAAGTACCCTTTTCCCCCCAGCAGATAGGAAAAGAGCATCTTTCCCATGGAGGATAACAGCAGCACCGTATAAGCAAGGGGATGGGAGAAAATGTACTGCACCTGTCCGATGACGCTGGAGCCCACATTTCTCTTATCTCCCGCAAAGGTGATGTTGCTTACCAGGGTATAGTCGCTGCCTGCCACAGGGGTAGGCCGGAAGATGTTATAAAGCATCAGTCCCGCAATAGCCAGAACGGAGAGCTTTAAGATCCATTCCTGCCATCTGTTGTTAAACTTCTTTTTTCCGTAAAACAGGATCATACAAGCCATCAAAATGTAGATAGGCTTGGATAAAGATCCGATGACAAAGGAAAGAAGCATCACAAGCAGATTCTGCCATTCCAGCTTTTCCGAGGGACGTAAAAACTCGTTGTATAACAGCACGCAGCCCAGCAGCAAAAAGGCGTTTACCACCATATCATAGCTGATGGATGCGGCCTGGAACATGTTTCCCGGAAGCAGCGCCAAAAGGGCTACCAGCTCCTTGTATTTCTTCGCCACTCGAATAGCAAAGAAACAAACCGTAATATAAACCAGCAAATTAAACAGCTTTGCCAGAGCCACCGTCAGAGGGAAGGAAAGCCCCAGGGTCCGGCCCAGGAAAAAGCCCAGTGCCAGAGGATAATACACCCGGTCCTCTGCTCTCACCCATCTACTCTGGTGTCCGATATCCGCCCAGGAATAATCGTGGTTGGTATTCTCCCAGTTCGCCACCAGCATACGCTCCGTCAGGTTGTGGAACATAGGCAGCTGATTGCCGCTCATCTGCATGGCGGTTTCCGTGGTTTCGATGGTGGAGCCGAAGGACAGCTTATAAGCCGCACGGGCGTGAACGTGTTCATCATAGCTCACCTGGTTGGTGCCGATGGAAACGATGAGCAAAAGTCCCAAGGCCAGGGCAATGAGTACGAAGCACCACTCCGGACGTTCTGCCAGAAGGTGTCTGCACTCCAGGATCATGGCCCCTCCCAAAAGCACGAAAAAGATCCACAGGATACGAATGAGGTTGGGAGCAAAATCATTGGACAGGGTGAAATGCACCTGCTCGGGTTCGATCTCCTCTTCACTGAGGATCACGATCTCCAGGCGGTCCGCCTTTTCTCCGATATCGGCAACGCCTGATTGGATCCTGGGATCGATGCTGCAATATACCTCTTCTCCCCTGGCCTTATGCTCCAAAAAGGGCTGCACGCTGAAGCCGTAGCTCTTTCCCTCATTTGCGGAGATATGAAGCTTGCACTCATGGACATAGTAGGGCTCTTCCAGGTTGGTTAAAAGGGTGATGCGGTTTACCCTTCTGTAAAAGGTCCCGTCCTCCTTTTCCACCAGGGTCTCATCCTCTTTTTCTTCCATCTCCTTTTCGTAATACTCAGACAGAAGCTTGCGGGAATTGCGCTCTACCAGGATGCTTTTGGTCTCATCCTCCGTCAGAGGCACCAGCACCTTTTCAAAGATCCAGTTGATGTTGCCGGGAACCTCCGTCTGCTCCTGCTCTCCCTGAAACTCAATGGCCTCCTCCTTATAGCGAAGGGCGGGGAACTGAAAAAACGCACACTCCACCAGGATGGCTGTCGTCAGACAAACGAGGATGGCTACCAAAAGGCGAAAGAGTCCCGGCAGACGATTGTGCTGTGCTGCCTGCTCCCACTCTCTGATCTGCTGTTGTCTTTCCTGCATGCGGTTTCTCATTTGCTCTTCCTCCTTCCCCTGAAGGTCAGCGTCATGGAAACTGCCAGAAACAGAAAGGTCAGGATCCGCATATCATACAAAAAAGGATAGGTATTGTGGGAATAGATGTGGGATCCCTTCAACGAATAGGGCTTGTCTGTGCTTTCAAGTTCTTCATACACCAGGGTCTCACAATCCTTTACCCGGGTGTGATTGGCCTCTAAAGCCGCCCGCTCTTCGGGCTCCATTTGGGAGTCTCCCTCCAGCAAAAAGGCGATCTCCAGCTTACCGCTGCAAGCCTCCGCGTTGGCAAAGGGCAGATAGACAAACTGCTCATCAAAGCCTTCGGAAATCTCATAGACATTCTCGCTGACAACACTTCCCCCTACGGAAACCGTATAGCGAAGGCGCTGTCCCTGCTGATCCTGACCCCGCTTATGGATCCCGGGCTGGATCCCCTGCATGGGACGCCCCTGGGTATCCACCCTGTATAAAATGGGATACTCATAAGAAAGAGGAAGCAGAATCACATCCTCTCCTTCCTCTTCTTGCATATTTACATGTATGGTATCCAGCACGCTGTTGGGAAAAATAAGGCTACCGATAAAACCTGCCAGACAAAAGACTGTCAGCAGGGGGAATACCAGATTCGGCCATGCCGCCTTCTTTTTTCCAGTGCTGTTTTTGTTATTTGCTCTCATAGATCCGATTCCCGATCCGCCTTGGCAGACCCTTACAGTTTACCCTATGCCAAGACGATTCAGAGCCGAGAAGATCGCTCTGACGGAGGCTCTGGTGATGTTGCTGGAAACGCCAACGCCGTAGGTGACTCTTCCGTCCTCCGCATCCAGCAGATGAATATAGGCTGCTGCCTGGGAATTGGAGCCGGACTGCAATGCATGCTCTTCGTAGTCCAGAACCTTGACACGAACGCCTGTCACCTCGATCAGGCCGCGCTGGATGGCATCGATGGGGCCGTTGCCCACTGCCTCAAAGCTCTTTTCCTGACCGCGGTCGGTATAGGTCACCTTCACCTTGGTGTCAAATTCGGATTCCGTTTCATCGGACAGATCATCTACCTTCAGTTTCCTGAAATGCAGCGGCTCCTTCTTGTCCAGATACTCTGCGCGGAAGGTATCCATAATGGTCTCCGGAGAAACCTCCCCCTGCCGTTCGGAGATGGACTGGATCACATCCGCGAACTCTCTCTGCATTCCCTTCGGCAGCTTGAAGCCATAGTAGGTATCCATAACGAAGGCCACGCCGCCCTTGCCGGACTGGGAATTGATCCTGACGATGGGCTCGTACTCTCTTCCGATGTCCGCAGGATCGATGGGCAGGTAAGGTACCTCCCAGATCTCGCTCTTTTTCTCCTTCATAGCTGCAACGCCCTTGTTGATGGCATCCTGATGAGAGCCGGAAAAAGCGGTAAAGACCAGCTTGCCGGCATAAGGGTGTCTCGGATGCATGGGAATCTTGCAGCATCTCTCATAGATCTCAATGCTCTCATTGACATTCTCGATCGCAAGCTTCGGATCGATGCCCTGAGAGAACATGTTGTAGGCAATGTTCAGAATATCCACGTTTCCGGTACGCTCACCGTTTCCGAACAGGGTTCCCTCCACTCTGTCGGCCCCGGCCAGGATCGCAAGCTCTGCGGAGGCCACGCCGGTTCCTCTGTCATTGTGGGGATGCACGGATAAGATGATGCTCTCCCTGTCTTCAAAATGACGGTTCATCCATTCAATGCGGTCCGCAAATACATTGGGCGTTGTCATCTCTACCGTGGAGGGCAGGTTGATAATGATGGGATTTTCCTTAGTCGCGCCCCAGGTCTTCTGTACAGCGGTGCAGATCTCAAGCGCAAAATCAAGCTCCGTTCCGGTAAAGCTCTCGGGAGAGTACTCAAGGATGATCTTTCCGTCAAAGTCCTTTGCCCGCTCCTTTACCATCTCGGTACCCTTTACTGCAATATCGATGATCTCTTCTCTGCTCTTGTGGAAGACTACGTCTCTTTGCAGGGTAGAGGTGGAATTGTAGATATGGAATACCACTTCCTTACAGCCCTGAATGGATTCAAAGGTGCGGTCGATGAGCTCCTTACGGCACTGGGTCAGCACCTGGAGTCTTACATCATCGGGAACCAGCTTTCTCTCGATCAGCTGTCTCTGAAAATCGAACTCGATCTGGCTGGCTGCGGGAAATCCCACCTCGATCTCCTTGAAGCCCATCTTTACCAGATAGTTGAAAAACTCGATCTTCTCCGAAACCACCATGGGATCGATGAGGGCCTGATTGCCGTCGCGAAGATCCACGCTGCACCAGATGGGTGCCTTCTCGATCTGCTTATTCGGCCACTGTCTGTCCGGAAGATCCACCACCGGATTTCTCTGATACCTTTTATAGTTTAACATGTCTAATCCTCCTAAAAAAAGGACCCATCCGCTGATGGGCCCTTTACTCTCCTAATCCGTTTTCAATGGCGGCGACCAAAGCCTTTAAAGCTTCCTCCTCATCCTCACCGTCACAAACAAACTCGACCTCATCGCCGCATTTGACACACGCCCCCAGCACGCTTAGGACGCTCTTGGCATTTGCAGTATTTTCACGAAACGAAAAAGTGATCAGCGATTTAAACTGCATCGCTTCTTTACATAGAATGCCGGCCGGTCGAAGGTGAAGTCCCGTCGGATTTTTGATCGTAACCTTTTGACTTACCATAATACCTTCTCCTCAATACATAGAATAGATTTACCCCAACAAGATTTTAACACAATTATACGATTCTGACAACAAAATTGTTTTTGGCGTAGCACAGATTCCCATTCACACACAACACCCCGGGTGATGACAGATTTGATTCCTGTCATATCCCGGGGCATTCGTTTGCTATTTTTCTTTGTGCCTAAAAATCACCGTCTTACTTTACCGTAACAGCCACCTCTTTTGCCAATCCGTTTCTTGAATATACATATACTGTACATGTTCCGGTTGACTTACCTGTGACTACACCCTTAGAAGATACCGTTGCGATGCTCTTATCAGAGCTTGCATAACGGAACTCTTTCGCATGAGCGTCGCCTAACTGATCTTTCTTTTTATCCAGAAGGATCGTTTTAGCTTTGATCTTTGCTGTCTTATCTTTCTCTACAGTAATGCTCTTTGTTATAAGATTGATACTCTTAGCATTTGTGTATTTCGCATTCT
>JAEEKV010000172.1 GCA_016282595.1 Lachnospiraceae bacterium | reverse complement strand
GTTCCGTCCTTATAGATGAGACGGGTGGCTACGCTTCCGGAAAATACCGTCACCTTGGTATATTTCACCCCATCCACCTCATAGACACAGACATAAAAGATGGTACCCCGTACGGACATGGTGGAGTTGGGGGTGTTGATCTCGTAGCTGGAGTCTCCAAGAAGCTTATTCTGAATCTCATTGGTAATGGCACCCTTCAGAAGATCGATCTTGGTCTTGCTGTTTTGGGCATCTCCCGTAGCATGGAGCACCAGCTCTGTCTGTTCCTCCAGGTAGATAAATTTATCCTCGTCCGCACGAAGGCTCAGGGTACCCTTATCCAGGGTGACATGGTCTCCGGAGATCAGCATCATATTGGCATAGGGGTCCAGACTTCCCGTATCCTCACGCTCTACATTGGCATCTCCATCCACCTCAAAGACCTTCACGATCCGGTAGCTGTCCTCTTTGTTAAGTACCACAAGAAGCACCACTGCCACGATAACAACTGCCGCACTGATGCCTCCTATGAGCAGAAATTTTTTACTCTTAAATAGATTCATCGGGTATATCCTTATGACGTGTATTTTCTAATACATAGAATATCACTCTCAGACTAACATAAAAACCGCCCGCTTTCAATAAAAACGGGCGATTCTGCTATACAAGTACGCATAATTTTTCGGCATCGGAATCGATGGTTCCCTGCAGCGAGCAACCCTTTTCTCTGGCAAACTCGATATAGGTAACGATCTCCTCCGTCACAAGCTCTCCCGGGGTCAGAATGGGAATTCCCGGAGGATAGCACATCAGCATCTCTCCGCTGATCCGTCCCGCCGCTTTGGTGACAGGAATCTGCTCTTTCTTTGCATAGAAGGATTCCCGGGGAGATCGTACCATTTCCGGCTGGATGAAATCCCCTACCTCAATGTGCTCAGCCTCTTTACTAAAACTAAATTTAATATCTTCCAAAGCTCCCACCAGGCGCTCGATATCCTGCTGTCTGTCACCGATGGAAATATAGGCCAGAATGTTTCCGATATCCCCAAATTCGATCTGAATATCATACTCATCCCGCAAAAGATCATAGACCTCAATCCCCGTCAGTCCGATGTCGCGGGTATAAACCAAGAGCTTTGTCTCATCAAAATCAAAGACATCCTTGCCGTCGATCAGCTCCCGGCCGTAGGCATAATAGCCTCCGATCTCATTGATCTCATCTCTGGCATACTGTGCCATCCTGGTGACACGCTCAAAACTCTCCCGTCCACGGAGTGCAAGGTTCCTTCGGGAGATATCCAAGCTGGAAAGAAGCAAATATGACGCGCTTGTCGTCTGCGTCAGGTTAATGACCTGACGAACATATTCCGGATCCATATCAGGGCCGCAAAGCAGGATGGAACTCTGGGTCAAAGATCCGCCGGATTTGTGCATTGACACAGCTGTCAGGTCTGCTCCGGCTTTAATCCCGCTAATGGGAAGCTCCTCTCCGAAATACAGATGAGTGCCGTGAGCCTCGTCAACCAGGACCTTCATTCCATGGCTGTGTGCCAGCTCAGTGATCTTTTCCAGATCCGAGCAAATACCGTAATAGGTAGGGTTGTTTACAAAAACGGCAGTGGCGTCAGGATTTTCATTCATGACTTTTTCCACCATATCCGGTGCCATACCAAGGGCAATACCAATCCGGTCATTCACCTTTGCGGGCACATAAACCGGTGCGGCGCCGCAGAGGATCAACGCATTTATGACAGACTTGTGCACATTTCTCGGAAGGATGATCTTATCCCCGGCTTTGCATACCGAAAGGATCATGGCCTGGACACTGCTGGTGGTTCCGTTTACCATCAAAAAGGCATGAGCTGCTCCGAAGGCATCCGCAACCAGCTCCTCCGCTCTTCGAATGACAGAGGTGGGATGTCCCAGATTGTCCAGAGGCTTCATGGAATTGACATCCAAACTCAGACACCGCTCTCCCAGAAGCTCAACCAGCTCCGGATTTCCCCGGCCTCTTTTATGTCCGGGCACATCAAAAGGAACGATCCGCTGCTTGCGAAACGCCTCCAATGCTTCATA
Source organism: Lachnospiraceae bacterium (assembly GCA_016282595.1). Classification (GTDB taxonomy): domain Bacteria; phylum Bacillota; class Clostridia; order Lachnospirales; family Lachnospiraceae; genus RGIG7926. The sequence goes on along the minus strand of JAEEKV010000172.1, from coordinate 9,667 downwards.
GATAGGTGCCGAATATTGTTCCAGATTCATACCCTTTCACCTTTGCCTTTCGGTTACTATGTTTATTATATCGTATTTTAACTTTCGTTCATCTTAGCCAGTTTAGCGGTTTGATCCGCTGTAATACAGGAATCGATAATCTCCTGCAGATCTCCGTCCATGACCTTATCCAGCTTGTACAGTGTTAGGTTGATACGATGATCGGTCACACGTCCCTGGGGGAAATTGTAGGTACGGATCTTTTCCGATCTGTCTCCGCTGCCCACCTGACTCTTTCTAAGCTGTGCCTGCTCATCATGGGCCTGTTGCAGCTTTAAGTCATAGAGCTTGGTACGAAGCAGCGCAAAGGCCTTGGCCTTGTTCTGGATCTGGGATTTCTCCGTCTGGGAGTAAATGACGATTCCCGTGGGAAGATGGGTCAAGCGAACTGCAGAGTCCGTGGTATTAACGCACTGTCCGCCGCTGCCGGAGGCACGCATGACATCGATCCTGATATCCTTATCATCAATCTCCACGTCATCGATCTCTTCTGCCTGAGGCATAACCGCTACGGTAATGGCGGAGGTATGGATCCTTCCGCCGGATTCCGTATCGGGTACACGCTGTACCCGGTGAGCGCCTGACTCATATTTCAAAGCTGAATAAGCTCCCTGTCCGATAATGGTAAAGGAAACAAACTTCATGCCTCCGATATCACTTTCTTCCACTTCGTTGGTTTCCACCTTCCAGCGGCGGCTTTCGGCATAGTGGACATACATCCGGTAGATCTCCGATGCAAACAGGGCCGATTCCTCTCCGCCCACTCCGGCACGGATTTCCATAACCACGTTACGGTCATCATTCTCATCCTTGGGAAGGAGCAGGATCTTCAGCTCCTGCTGCAGCTTTTCCTCCTGCTCTTTGGCATCGGACAGCTCCTCCTTCAGCATGGCGCGCATCTCCTCATCGGATTCACTTTCCAAAAGCTCCAGGGAATCTTCAATGGTCTGCTTGGTTTCCTTATATTTCTTATAAGCCTCGACAATGGGGGTAAGGTCGCTCTGCTCCTTCATAAGTGCCCGAAAGCGCTTCTGATCGTCCGATACTCCCGGACTTGAAAGTTGCAAAAGAACCTCGTCAAACCGCAGTACAAGGGCTTCTAATTTGTCAAACATAGATTTTTCTCCTCAAATTCATAGATGCGGATAAACACCGCTGATCACCCGGTCAAGTCCGGCATAATCCTTCACAATTTTCACATCTGAAAATCCGGCTTCCCGGACCATCCGGCTCACAGCCTCTCCCTGGTCATATCCGATCTCCAGATAGAGTCTGGTGCCACCCTTGGCGTGGCGGCTGATATCCTTTAAGATGCGCTCATAGATATCCAGTCCCTCTTTGCCTCCATCCAGGGCAAGCCTGGGCTCAAAGTCCCGAACCTCCGGCATCAAAGTTTCAATAACGTCTGTTTGTATATAGGGCGGGTTGGATACGATAATATCAAACTCCCCTTCAATCTCCTCCCAGAGATCACTTTCAATAAATTGCGCTTGTTCTTCTTTCTCCAGGAGCCTGGCATTTTCCCTTGCAACCGCCAGAGCGCCGGCTGAAAGATCACATCCCACTCCGGTGCAGTGATTGGAATAGTGCAACAGGGATAGCAAAATGCATCCGCTGCCTGTACAAAGATCCAGGATCCTGCTTCCGTCATAGGATTCCTTCATCACCTCTTCCACCAGGATCTCCGTATCCTGACGGGGAATCAGCACGTTTTCATTGACCGAAAAATCAAGTCCCATGAAGGATTGCCGTCCCGTAATATAGGAAAGTGGCACTCTTTGCTCCCGTTTTGCAAGAAATGCTTCATATTGCTGCATCTGCTCCTCTGAGACTTCCTTTTCGGGATGAGCAAACAAAGTGGTTCTGTCCGTATCACAGACAAACTCCAGCAAAAGCCTTGCTTCCAGATCTGCCTCCGGAGCACCGGTCTGTTCCAGTCTTTCCTTTCCCATCTGATAGGCGTCTTGATACCGCATGTTATTTATTCGTCCTCTTCCTCCCAGACTGCCTCATCTGTCTGCAGCTCGGTAGCATCATCCTCTTCCAAAGCTTCTTCCGCAGCCTGAGCCTCTGCCTCTTCCAGCTGTCTTTCCCGCTCGGTCTCATACTCCTGAAGCTCTCTGTAGGCATCCACGTCAAAGTCGAACTCCTCCTGCAGATAGGTCTTCCAGTCAAACACATTTTCCACAGCGGCAATGGCTACCCGGATCATATCCTCATCCGGCTCCTTAGTGGTCAGTCTCTGAAGCCACATTCCCGGTGCCGACAGCATACTGATCAAAAAGAAATCACTGTTACCTGCCAGCCGGATGATCTCATAGGAAATCCCTGCGATCACCGGGATCAGAAGGATCCGAAGTCCCAGTCTCATTACGGGCTGTTCTACCCTGATAAAGAAGAACAAAATGATACTGATGACCATTACAAACAGCAAAAAGCTGGTACCGCAGCGCTTATGAAAGCGGCTGGAAAGCTTTACGTTTTTCACATCCAGAATACGGCCGTGCTCAATACAGTTAATGCACTTATGCTCTGCACCGTGATACATATAGACCCTGCGGATATCCTTCATGGCCGTGATCAGTACCACGTAGAGTAAAAAGATGGCCAGACGGATCAAGCCTTCCAACAGAGCCAACAGGGAATCGCTGGCTACCACCTTGGCAAGGGCCTGGGCCAGAAAATAAGGAAGCACCATGAAAAGGCCGATGGCTGCCAAAATGGCAAAACCCACCGTGGCAATCTCCAGCACCTTTTCCGCCCCTTCTCCGAAGACCTTCTCTCCTGCCTTGTCGGCTGCTGTGGGCTCATCCTCCTCCTGGGCGTAAAAATCTGCAGAAATGTTCAGGGTCTTGATCCCCAGGATCAGGGAATCCGCAAACTGAAACACGCCTCTGATAAAGGGAAGCTTCTTCCAGCCTTTATTTGCATGCCCCTCATAGGCATCCTTTACCACTTCGATCTTCCCGTCGGGCTTTCTGACTGCCACACAGTAGGTATCCTGATTCTTCATCATGATCCCTTCCAAAACAGCCTGCCCGCCGATTCCGCTTGAGCGGATTTTCTTCTTTTTCATTCCGATCTCCCGTAAAAGCATTTTCTACTTTAACGCATAATCGAGTAGGGGACGAAACACCCTACTCGATCTCGTATGCAAAAAAGGCTGAGATCTTCATCTCAGCCTCATGCGTTACAAACCTATTTGCTAACAACACCGTATTTCTTGTTGAACTTATCAATACGTCCGTCTGCTCTGGCTGTCTTCTGCTGACCGGTATAGAACGGATGGCACTTGGAACAGACTTCCACGTGAATCTCCTGTTTGGTTGAACCGGTTACAAATGTGTTACCACAGTTGCATGTCACAGTTGCCTGATAGTACTCCGGATGGATTCCTTCTCTCATCATTTTCACCTCTTTATGTTAAAATTTTTGTCTGTATTTTTCGTTATCTCGCACAAACAGCTTATTCATTGTAGCACAAGGTTTTTCGCTTGGCAAGGTTTTTTCTATTGATTTTCTTTTTCCCATTCGTTAAAATGGTTACGTCGCATTTTACAGCATACATTCAATAGGAAAAGACGTCCTATGATAAGTCGGAAGGAGAACGCTATGACTACCAATGAAAAAGCCCTTGCACTCCACAAAGAATGGCAGGGAAAATTAAACACTGTTTCCAAAGCACCCGTGAAAACCAGAGAGGATCTGGCCCTTGCTTACACCCCCGGCGTAGCCGAGCCCTGCAAGGTCATCGCAGAAGATCCCGAGGCTGCTTATACCTATACCATGAAGGCCAACACCGTTGCCGTTGTATCAGACGGAAGTGCGGTACTGGGACTTGGCAATATCGGCGCTCTGGCTGCCATGCCCGTAATGGAAGGCAAATGCGTTCTCTTTAAGGAGTTCGGCGGTGTCAATGCCGTTCCCATCTGCCTGGATACTCAGGATACGGAGGAGATCATCAAGGCTGTGACCTATCTTGCTCCCAACTACGGCGGCATTAACTTAGAGGATATCAGCGCTCCCAGATGCTTCGAGATCGAAAAGAGACTGAAGGAAACCCTTCCCATCCCCGTATTCCATGACGATCAGCACGGAACTGCCATTGTAGTATTGGCAGGTATCATCAACGCTCTGAAGATCGTGAAAAAAGAGCCCAAGGATTGCAAGGTTATCATCAACGGTGCAGGAAGCGCCGGAGTAGCCATTGCAAAGCTCCTTCTGACCTATGGTTTTGTAAACGTGCTTCTGTGTGACCGCACAGGCATCATCTATAAGGGCCGCGAGAACCTGAACTGGGCCAAGGAAGAGATCGCCGATCTGTCCAACCCCAATCAGGAAAAAGGCTCCCTGGCAGACGGCATCAAAAATGCCGACATCTTCATCGGCGTTTCCGCTCCCGGGGTTGTATCCCAGGATATGGTTCGCAGCATGAACAAGGATGCCATCCTCTTCGCTCTTTCCAACCCCGTTCCGGAGATCATGCCGGATGAGGCAAAGGCAGCTGGTGCAAGGATCATCGGTACCGGACGTTCCGATTTCCCCAACCAGGTCAACAACGTGGTGGCTTTCCCCGGCATCTTCAAGGGCGCTTTAGAGGGCAGAGCCGGACAGATCACCGAGGAGATGAAACTGGCAGCAGCCAAGGCCATCGCATCCCTCATCACCGATGATATCCTCGATGAGGAGCATATCATCCCCGAAGCCTTCCACCCTGCTGTATCCGAGGTGGTGGCAAATGCAGTAAAGGCTTTGATCTGATGAACCCTCACGACAATTCACTAATCTTATATAAAATGATCGTGCTCTACGCCTTAAGCCGCGTAGAGCACCCTCTTACCAAAAGTCAGCTCATCGATTTTTTCCTGGAAAAGGATTATACCGATTATCTGACTCTGCAGTCGGTCTTTGCCCAGTTGACGGAGGCCGGCTTTCTTTCCCAGGAGCAAAATCGCAACCGCACCCGTCTGTCACTTACGGAGGAAGGGAAAAATACCCTCTCTCTCTTTGACAACGAGCTGACGGAGGAGATTAAAAAAGACGTGGATCAGTTTCTTCGATCCAACGCCCTTACCCTTCGTCAGGTTGCTTTTGTTACTGCGGATTATCACATGGATCCGAAAAACAGCAAAGCCTATCTGGCTGAGCTTTCCCTAAAGGAACAGGGCCATACCCTGCTTTCCCTCACCCTCTCCCTTCCCACGGAGCAGCTGGCAGAGTCCGTCTGCAAGAAATGGGAAGCCTGTCATGAGGATGTGTATTCCGCTGTCATGTCCCAGCTTCTGTAGGCTCAGGATTCCTCTCTGAGTTTTTCCAGAAACGCCATATAGTCCCTGATCTTATTTTCATATCCGTTGACGCCGGGATGGAAGAAGGTTTCATCCTTGATCTCATCCGGCAGATACTGTTGGTTTACATAATGTCCGGGATAATCATGGGCATACTTGTATCCGATGCCCCGTCCCAGCTTGGAAGATCCCTTGTAATGGGCATCCTGCAAATGGGAGGGCACCTTCAGATCCCCTTTTTCCTTCACCATGTTCATGGCAGCAAAGATTCCTTCACACCCTGCATTGCTCTTAGGGGCCGTAGCCACATAAAGGGCAGCCTCTGCCAGGATCAGCTGGGATTCCGGCATTCCCACCCGCTCAGCCGCCAGAGAAGCACTTACCGCCACTGTCAGGGCGTTGGGATCTGCCATTCCCACATCCTCCGTGGCGCAGATCATGATCCTTCTGGCAATAAAGGTGACGCTCTCACCTGCATATAACATCTTTGCCAGATAGTAAAGGGTTGCATCAGGATCCGACCCTCTCATACTCTTGATAAAAGCCGAGATGGTATCGTAGTGATTGTCTCCGCTTTTATCATATCGCACAGCCCGCTTCTGAATGCATTCCTGGGCCACCTCCAGGGTAATATGGATAAGCCCATCCTCGCTTCGCTCCGTGGTTGTGACTCCCAGCTCAATGGCATTCAGGGCTCGTCTTGCATCTCCTCCCGCCTGCTCTGCCAGAAACTCCAGGGCATCCTCTTCAATTTCCGCCCGAAAGCCTGCCAGTCCCTTATCGGAGGTCAAAGCCCTTTGGATCAGGCGCCTGATATCCTCTTTTTCCAGGGCCTTCAGTTCAAAGATCACGGATCTGGAAATAAGCGCCGGGTTTACCTCAAAGTAGGGATTTTCCGTGGTAGCACCAATGAGGATCACAGTTCCGTCCTCTACGAAGGGCAGTAAAAAATCCTGTTGTCCCTTATTAAAGCGATGGATCTCATCAATGAAAAGGATGGTTTTTTTGCCATACATCCCCTTATTTTTCTTGGCTTCCTCCACCACCTCTTCCATGTCCTTTTTCCCGGCGATGGTGGCGTTTACCTGCCGAAACTCCGCCTGGGTGGTGTTGGCAATGACCTTGGCAATGGTGGTCTTTCCGGTTCCCGGAGGGCCGTAAAACAGAACGGAACTGAGTCTGTCCGCTTCAATGGCACGGTACAAAAGACTTCCCTTGCCCAAAATGTGCTCCTGTCCGATGATCTCCGACAGGGTGGTGGGCCGAAGTCTTGCCGCCAGGGGCGCCTCCTGCTCCTTTTTCTTTTCTGCTGCATAGGTAAACAGATCCATTTTCCTCTCCTACATTCTCCTAAGCTTTTCCAAGGTCTTGTGCATCACAAGCCGCAGTCTGTCCCGGGCCGGAATCTGACCGGGGTCTCTTTGGGCCTCTTCTTTAGCAAAGGCATCCTCCCGGACCATATAGTATAAATAGCTTTCTATGACATCCGCATCCGTAAAGGTTCTGCCATCCAGCTTAAAATGCCGGAAGCCCTCCGGGATCAGCTGTCCGTATAACCGTTCTCTTGTGATAAAGCTCTCATTTTCCGCAAACTCATAAAAATCCCGATTGATGGCTCTGCAGGCTCCTCCGGGAAGGGGCCTTGGCTCCCTGCCCTCAAGCTGTGCTCTTGCCACCTCTTCATAGTGCTGCTTTGAACGGGGGCAGTCATCCATACAGAAGGAATCCAGTAAAATCTCCAGCCTTCCCCGGTTTTCAGGACGGATCTGCAAAAGCTGCTCTCCCGCATTTAGGGCCTTATAGCCCACAACCAGCTGATAATCACCCTGCAGCTCCTCTTCCAGATCCGTTATGCTGCGGATCTGCTTTGTGGTGGAGGAGATCAGGGGTACCGTGGGATAGTAGGTTCTGATATACTCCTCCAGAATGGGGGAATTTACCAGCACCTCATGTCTGACCTTTCGCTCCGGCTTTGATATTTCCTCCAGGCAGAAGTTGCAAAAAGCATCCTCCAGATGCTCCCTTGTCAGAAGGCTGTTGGTAAAGGTAAAGCGAAGGGAAATGCCCCGTTCGTCAAACTCCGAGATCACATACTCCGCTTCCTGTTTGTCGCAGGCTCCCAGCACGCACCTTCCGCCGTTCCAAAGGCTTCCCGGAAAAGCGTCATACAGGGCACCGATCCTGATGTTCTCACAAAAAAACTCCGGGTATTTTTCCATCAGCATGATCCACGCAAGCTGCATGTGCATGCGATCGAAAAATCCCGGAAGATAGAAACTGACAGGTTCCCTGCTCATATTATGCCTCAACCAGATTCATAGAATCGATATACAGTTTTTCAAACTCATAAACCTCTGCAAGATTCAGGCAGGAAACGGATTTTAAAATATCCGCTGCCGGATCTGAGAAGGGATTTTTGCGATATCCAAGGCCATAAGCCAGAGCACCCGCCAGAGAGGTATTTCCCACCGCCTCGGTTTTATCCTTCAGCTGCCCGGGCAAAAGTCCGATCCTGCAGGCACTTTCCACATCCAAAAAGTATCCGAAGCCTCCTGCCAGATAAACCTGATCGATATCGGAAAACTCTACCTCTGCCTTCTTGCAAAGGATGCTGATGCCTGCATAGACAGCTGCCTTTGCCACCTGAATGCTCCGCACATCCTCCTGACGGATCAGAACGCCTTCCACTACCACGCCTGAGTGGAACCCGTCTTCCGTTACCACCAGTCCGGTCTCATCAATGATCTCTCTTTGCAGCATGGTGGCGATGATCTTGATCATATCGGTACCGGGAGTATTGGCTGTGGGACCGCCTTCAAAAGCAGGACCCGCACTGGTAGCCGTAGCGAAGATCTGATCGCCCTTTAAAAGTGCCATCTCTCCGTTGGTACCCAGATCCACGAACAATACGGTTCTGTCACCCTTTTTATTCTTCTTAGCCAGGGCAGCTTCTTTTTCCTTCACTGCCATAAGACCCGCCGTAATATCGCCGCCTACAAAGGCAGACATGCCCGGCAGGAAAATGGTTCTGATGTGGGCGATATCCGTTTCCACGGGCTCAAGGTGGGTTGCCGCAAAAGGCGCCTTGGAAAGCTCTGTCACATCAATGCCGTTATAAAGATAGGTCATGCAGGTATTGCCTGCCACCACGATAAGCTCCGGTGAAAATCCCTGATACAGCCACTTGTTGATAGCGCCGTCCAAGCAGTACTGCACGCACTCGGACAACAGAATATCATCCCCCTTCAGGGCCCTTGTCATACGGCTGATCACATCCGCACCGAAACGCCTTTGGGGATTGAGGGTCTTGTAGGTATCAATAACCTTCCCTGTTTTGATCTCAATCAGCTGCATAACAATGGTGGTGGTTCCCAGATCCACAATAACGAAGGTATCTCCGAAATCCGAAGGCCTTTCCCCAACCATAACTCTGGAAGACATCTGGCCTCCCAGCTGCGCCAGCATAATGGCATCCCATTCGGATGCTTCACGGTTCTCCTCTGCCACAGCCTGGCGCTCCAGAGAATCGGTCTGCAACGTGGAATGATCCACGATCTCTAGCTCGTTTTCTTCAAATACAAATTCTACAATACAGTTCTGCTGCGGCTTTGCCATACAGGCCAGCCGATATCCTTCCCGAAGGGCAGAGGGGGAGAAAAACTTCCGATCCGTCTGTGTCGGAAGCGGTGCTCCCATGATGAAACGAACTGCACACTTACCGCAGCTCCCGTTGCCCGCACAGCCATTCATGGCTGCCTGTTTTTCTTCGGAAAGCACAGAAAGAACATTCTCTCCCCGCTTGAGAGAGAATGTTCCTTCCCCTTTGATCACAACCTGAATACCATCCATAAGACCCACCTCAATACATCAATTCCCTACAAAGGGCTACTGCTTTTAGATTACCACAGTTTCCCCGGTTTGAGAAGTGAAAATTATTTGGCTGAAGCGATCAATTCCGCCCGATCCGGAGCCACATCCACCAGAATGGTATCTCCTTCCTTCAGGCTATCCTGCAGGATCAATTTTGCTGCCAGGGTCTCCACATGTTTTTGCATATATCGCTTCATGGGTCTTGCACCGTAAACCGGATCATAGCCATGCTCTACCACAAAGTCCTTAGCCGCCTGCGTCATCTCCAGCTGCAGGGATCTGTCCTTCAGACGCTTGTTGAGCCCTCCAATGAGCAAATCGATGATATGGCTGATATTGTCCTTGGTTAAGGGCTTAAACAAAATGGTCTCGTCCAGGCGGTTCAAAAACTCCGGTCTGAAGTGAGCCCGCAGATCCTCCATTACCAGCTCTCTTGCTTCCTCGGAAATCTCACCATTCTCGGAAATGCC
>JAEEKV010000171.1 GCA_016282595.1 Lachnospiraceae bacterium | reverse complement strand
TTCCGAATGAGTTTATACAATTCAGCCCGGCGTTGAAAACGGTAGAATTTGACCATCCGGAATGTGTCAAAGAGATTCTGACTAATGCATTTGCATTCTGTCCGAGGCTGAACAGCTTTCCCTTTGATAAGATGACTGGCTTGGAAAAGATCTATGGAAAAGCCTTTTTTTTGGACAGTAATGGTACAGGATACAGCACATCGGAGATGGAAAGCTGGAAATCCGGTGATCCCAGGACGGGCTATGGGCTTATGGGTCCCTTGGATCTGACGAAATGTGTAAGTCTTGAAAAGATAGATGATGCAGCATTTAATGGGCAGTTCCATATCACCAGCCTGTCCTTGAATGAAAAGACCTCTATGGAAAAAAGCATGGGTGTTTTCGATGGCTGTACGTCTTTGAAGACGATCACTACCGAGGGACCTTTGATTCATCTTGGTGGTGGAGATACAAATGGAAGTTATAGGGATAAGGGTCTTGGATGCAATTTTACGACAAAACTGACCAAGAATTCCATTCGAATTCACTTAGGAACTGATGTAAGTGTTTATTCATTTGGTTATGATAAAGTACCTGCAAATGATATCATAACCACCATTACAGCAAGGCATGCAGAACAGATTCCTGTAACGGGATATTTTTCCTGTCTGCTTAACCTTAAGTATGTGACGTTGGGCGAGGTAGAAAAGATCCCGGACGCTACCTTCAATAATGATGTTGTATTGAAAAAAGTCAGCCTGCCGGATACAACCATTCTTGGAGATGGGAGTAATGTATTCTATGGCTGTAACGACTTTACGCTGGATGCTCCCAATCTGACAACCGTAAATGCAAGCGCACTTCGGCATAACGGTATCAGAAAGCTGTCTTTGCCTAAGGTGACAACCATTGAAGGTGCCCAGCCATTTGAAGGGATGATCCGTCTGGAGAAGCTGGAGCTTCCGAGCCTGACAGAAGTGGGAAACAGATTTTTCTCAAACTACTCTTATGTAAATAATTATAGGCAATTACCGATGCTTCGTGAATTGGAGCTGCCTTCTGTTAAAACGGTTGAGGATTATGCTTTTGCGGAGACTGCTTTAGAGACCGTCAATCTGCCGAATGCGGAAACAATTGGGGATTATGCATTCTATAATAGCCCGAATTTACAGACGGTTTCCATTCCGAAGGCAAAGAGCTTTGGCAATCAGGTGAATGATAATACCGGCTTTATGACGTTTGCTTCCTGTCCGAGGCTTCAGACTGTTGAACTGGGAGAGGATTTGAAAAACGCACAGCTAGCAGATTATATGTTTGCTTTCTCAGGTCTTGAATCCTTTGCAATTCCTGAAAATGCAGCCTTAGGAAAGTTTATGTTCTGTGACTGCGATTCCCTCCAAAGTCTGACTGTTGGGGAGGGCGTTAAGCAGCTGAGCTGGTTTTTGTGTAACGAATGCGATGAGCTGACAGAGGTAACGCTTCCCACGACGTTGGAGGAGGTTAGCTGGGCGGCATTTAAGAATACGCCGAAGCTGACAGAGATCGTCATTCCCGCTTCTGTCATAAAGATTGATGATGATGCCTTTGCCATGTATCGGAGGTCGCGTGATAAATTTGAGATCACCCTTCTGGGTGCGCCGTATATCTGTAATGATCTATCCGGAGATGAAAAAGAATTCAACAGACGTAGTGCTGCCATATTAGTAAAAGCAGAAGAGGAATATACTTCAGAGGATGATGTGAAAGAACTTGAGGAGCTCATTGCATTAAAGCCGATCCCGGATGGCAGTGTGGTGCTGTGTGCGGATGAAAAAGCTTACGATGCTGCTGATTCCTATAAGCAGCTGTATGCTGACGAGCTTTCCAAGCTTGAGATCCTTCGTATGAATCATTATAAGGCTGTTGTGAATAACGGCGACGGAGACGGTGAGTATGTAAAGGGTGCAACGGTTGCCATCAGGGCAGAGGAAGCAGGGGCGGATAAGGCCTTTGAGAAATGGATCAGCTCCGATGTAACCTTTGCAAATGACAGGTCGATGGAAACTTTATTTGTAATGCCCGATAAGGACGTTACCATATATGCTGTTTACAGAGATAAGAACAGAGTGGCCTCTCCTGTGATCGATCCTGCTGATGGGATTTATGAGTCCGGACAGATTTTGATCCTCTCGAGTGATACCGTGGGAGCGGATATCTACTATACTACGGATGGGACCGAGCCTTCCGTAGCAAGTACCAGATATACCCGTCCTGTGATGCTGTCTAAGACAGCTGTGATCAAAGCAATTGCAGTCAAGGACGGTATGGATGACAGCTCCATCAGCGAGGCAACTGTTACGATCAAGGAAGAAGCTAGCGTGACAAAAGCACCGGAGGCTGTAAAGGATCTGGTTGAAAACGGAAAGGATCAGACACTTGTTACGGCCGGCTCAGCAGAGGGCGGAACGATCGTCTATGCCGTAGCAGAAGTTGGCGCTACACCCTCCGCAGGCAACTTCGAGGAAGCACTTCCGACAGCATCGGACGCAGGCTTCTATACCGTATGGTACAAGGTGCAAGGAGATGCGACCCATAGTGACACAAGAGCAATGCCTGTTGTTGTCAGGATCGCAGAAGCGGCAGGGGAAGAGCCGGCACAGAATCCGGATGACGGAAAGGATACTGTATCTAAAAATACGACCGATCAACAAATCGAACAGCCGAAGGATGATCAGGGCGGCGAAAGCGGTAAGGCAGAAGAAGGAAAGAAATCGGAAGAAGGGCAAAAGCCTGAAGAGCAAAAGGCAGCACCCAAAGAAACCGGAACTGTTCTTGAGGATACCGAGAACAAGGCAATGGTAGAAGTGATCTCCAAGCCCGGTGAGACGCCTGCAGTTTCCTACAAGGGAACCACAGACAAGACGGCTAAGGATGTAACCGTTCCCGATACGGTAACCATTGACGGCGTAACCTATGATGTTAAGGCTGTGGCAGACGGTGCCTTTAAGAACAACGGCAACGTAGAAAAGATCGCCATTGGAAAGAATGTAGAGACCATCGGTAAGGATGCCTTTGCAGGATGTAAGAAGTTAAAGAGTGTTACCATTGGCGAGAATGTGACTGAGATCGGTAGCGGTGCCTTTAAGAACTGCAAGGCCATCACTAAGATCGTCATCACCTCTGAGGTGAAGAAGATCGGTGCCTTTGCATTCAAGGGAATGAAGAAACTGAAACAGATCATCATCAAGACCTCGAAGCTGGAAAAGAAGAAGATCCATAAGAACGCCTTCAAGGGCGTTGGCAGCAAGGTAAAGATCAAGGTACCGAAGGCTAAAAAGAAAGCCTATATTACATTGCTCCGAGGGAAAGGACTTACCAAAAAACATAAGATCAAGTAGTCAGTACCGCACTTTTATGGTGTAAAAAGGAGGAAAAGTAGTATGAAGCTGAAAGGAAAACGATTGCTGGTGTTTGCTATCGTTGCACTTTTGTGTACCGGGTACGCGGCGTGGGTGTTTGCAGGAAGTTCTTACAACTTTGAAGTAAGCCATGATGACCCTGTTGACGGCATTATACTGTATGATGGCACGGTCAGCGCAAATACGGTTAGTGGCAACGGCGGCACGATCAGTGCCAATACCATAACGTATGGCGCAGATATCGGCTTTGAAATTACCAATGAGGATGCCCTTGAGGTAGAAGCCTACATCACAGAAGCCTATTCCGGTGAGGATGTAACCATTCCCGATTCGGTAACGTATATGGATGAAAAGGGAGAGATCACCACCTATAAGGTAATAGGTCTTAGCCTAGCGCATAGTTCCGGGGAGCACGCAGCATTTGATGTAGCAAATCTTGATGCTACAATGACAGTACCGGAGGATCTGCGAACGATCTACGGAAATCTGTTTAACTGGAAGGAATATGTAGGACAAAGATCTCTTAAGGACGAGGGGTATAACAATGTAGTAGGGTTCAATTCTGTATATGTTCCGGATTCGGATGGAGTGAAAGCAAATCTGCCTCATTTTATCACGGATCATTATACAGATGGTGCTTACTATCTTGGGAAGTGCCTGGTACGTGTGGCACCTGATTATGCCGGAGATTTTACGGTAAAGGACGGAACCGTCTGCATTCTGGCCTCCGCATTTGAGGGTTGCAGCAAGATCGGTAAGGTAAGTTTACCCGATTCAGTAGAGTTTATCGGCATGCGTGCCTTTACAAACAGCTCTGTTACGAGCATCAATCTGCCGAAGGGAATGATCGGAAACAGTAATAAGATCACCGACTATACCTTCTATGGATGTAAGAATTTGAAGGAAGTCATATTTGATGAAGGCATTACACTTTCATGGATCGGTCCCTTTGCATTTATGGATTGTTCGGCTCTGACCGGTTTTGATATGGAAAAGGCCGGAACACTCTCATATTTCTGCTTCGCAGGCGCATTTGATCCTAAAGCCAATGTTGAGATCTCTATGCACGCTTCTCAATTTGGTGAACATCCGTATCTTTCCTCCGGTGAACTGGGTGCTCGGACTAATCCGGCGGTATTTGCTAAATCCGGTATTCGGAAAGTGAACTTCCGTCCAGGATTTGATGAGATCGCACAAAAAGAGATTGAGGCGCGTTTGGGAACCGATCATGGTGAAATACCCGGATATGGCTATAGAGAAATAGCTTCGGATAGTTTCTACCATTGTCAAAACCTGGAAGAAGTTAATCTGAGTGACTCGGTTTTGAAGATTGGCGCAGAGGCGTTTGAGGGCTGTATAAACCTGAAAGATGATATTTTGGGCCAAAAGGATTGCAAGGTACAGTTCTTGGATTATCGTTGCTTTGCAAATACCGGAATGACAACAGTTACAATTCCTGAAAAGATTATTGATGCTGGAGGTGGCGTATTTGCTCTTAATCCGCAGCTAAAAACAATGAACTGGTATAGCCGGGAGTTAAGTGAGGATACTTTATGCGTTTATGGTTTGCTGAATGATCTTTCCAAGCAGTCAGGGTCAAAGTTTATGACGAGCTTAAATTATTATATTACATCAGAGGAATATGTTCAGCAACCGATAAAGAATGACAATACCTTTATTGAAACGCTTCACATTTATTCGTCGATCTCTGGGGAAAATGATGGCGGAAGATGGGATTTTTTTGCGAATCAACCATATCTGAAGAATGTGTAT
>JAEEKV010000170.1 GCA_016282595.1 Lachnospiraceae bacterium | reverse complement strand
GTTACCTTAAAGTCCATATCTCCGAAGAAGTCCTCAAGACCCTGGATATCGGTCAGAACGATGTAATCATCATCGGTATCGCCGGTTACAAGACCGCAGGAAATACCTGCAACCATCTTCTTGATGGGCACACCTGCTGCCATCAGGGACATGCAGGATGCACAGGTGGAAGCCATGGAAGTGGATCCGTTAGACTCAAAGGTCTCGGATACGGTACGGATCGCATAAGGGAACTCCTCAGTAGAAGGAAGTACCGGCAAAAGTGCTCTCTCAGCCAATGCGCCGTGACCGATCTCTCTTCTTCCCGGACCTCTGCTAACCTTGGTCTCACCTACGGAGTAGGACGGGAAGTTATAGTGATGCAGATATCTCTTGCTGGTGATGTTCTCATCCAGTCCGTCGATCTTCTGAACCTCGGAAAGAGGTGCCAGAGTCGTAACGTTACAGATCTGTGTCTGACCTCTGGTGAACATTGCGCTTCCGTGTACTCTCGGAATGATATCTACTTCAGCTGCCAGAGGACGGATCTGATCGATTGCTCTGCCGTCCGGACGCTTGTGATCCTTCAGGATCATCTTACGAACCGTCTTCTTCTGATACTGATATACAGCCTCACCGAGAACTGCAAGCCACTCTTCCTTGTCAGCAAAAGCCTCTTCCAACTTAGCGGTTACCTGACGGATGTTCTCCTCACGAACCTGCTTCTCGTCGGTGAAGACAGCCTTTTCCATCTCCTCGGGGCTTACGATCTCTTTCATAGCCGTAAACATTTCCTCGGGAACTGCACAGCTGATGTACTCATGTTTCTTCTTGCCAACCTCAGCAGCGATCTTATTGATAAACTCGATGATGGTCTGGTTTACATCATGGGCCATGTAAATAGCCTCAAGCATCTTGGCTTCGGGAATTTCCTTCGCACCTGCCTCGATCATGATCACCTTCTCGGAGGTGGAAGCTACGGTAAGCTTCAGATCGCCTTCATCCCAATCCTTCTGTCCGGGATTGATGATGAACTCTCCGTCCTTCATACCTACCTGGGTCATAGCGCAGGGACCTGCGAAGGGGATATCGGAGATCGTGGTTGCGATGGAGGTACCGATCATTGCTACGAGCTCGGGACGGCATGCCGGATCCACGCTCATAACCATGTTGTGAAGGGTTACATCATTGCGGTAATCCTTCGGGAACAGCGGACGCATGGGACGATCGATAACACGTGCCGTAAGAACTGCGTTCTCGCTTGCCTTACCTTCTCTCTTGTTAAATCCGCCGGGGATCTTGCCGACTGCGTAGAACTTCTCCTCATACTCTACTGAGCAAGGGAAAAAGTCGATACCGTCTCTGGGCTTCTCGGAAGCGGTTGCGGTGGACAGGACCGTGGTTTCTCCGTAGTGCATAAATGCACAGCCATTGGCCTGTTTTCCGACTCTGTCGATGTCAACTGTCAGTGTTCTGCCAGCCAGTTCCATGGAATAAGTTTTGTACATACTCTCTTCTCCTTTTCTTTTGTTTGGCTTAAGCAGGTAGAAGATCCGAAACTACTGAACCGTCCAAAAATCGCTGTCGTTTTTACACGCTTCAGCGGTCTCGGAGCAATTCTTCTACCTACTGAATAAATTGCTAAAGAGGCGGAATTGCTTCCGCCTCCTTTTTTCATGATTAGCGCCTTAAACCAAGCTCCTCGATCAGCGTACGATATCTCTCGATATCCTTTGCCTTCAGATAGTCCAAAAGGCCACGTCTCTTACCGATCATCTTGTACATACCGCGTCTGGAGTGATGATCCTTGGGATTCTCCTTCAGATGCTCGGTAAGCTCTTTGATCCTCTCGGTAAGAACTGCTACCTGAACCTCCGGTGAACCGGTGTCGCCGGCAGTTCTGGCATACTTCTGCATGATCTCTGTTTTCTTCTCTTTTGTAATCACTTTGATTACCTCCTTTGATTTTTTACATTCAGCAAAAATCGCATTCCTGCAATTCCCTATCCCTTTGGGATACACACTTAGGATGCGGCCGGAGAAGCCAGCACCTGAGCATGGCTAAAACTCATACGTACGGGTGATATTCTACCACAGAACAGCCCGGCTTGTAAAGCATTTTTTATTACCTATTTTGACTTCACTACCTTCTGTGTCTTGCCCTTCATTCCACGTGCCTTAAAGATGGTTTTGTAGGCTTTGAACTTTTTGGAAGGAACCTTAGCCTTTGCTTTCTTGTGGATATTCTTAAAAGCATTTTTGCCGACTTTCGCCTTCTTAAGCTTTGTGGTCTTAACGATCTTGTTAATCTACCACTTTTTCTCTACATAACTGCGATACAACTCCTTTCGTGATCCTATTCCTACTGTTACATACCATACTAATAGAGCCATAATCCAATCGGCATTATTGTATCAACAAACGATTCTAATTACAATCATTACCGGAAAATTCACGAATCACTGTCAATCTGCCCCCTGCGATCCGGCAGCTCGTAGTGCTCCTTCAGATAAGGGATCAGGTACTCACTCATCTTCACGCTTCCCGTCATATTCACGTGATCGCCGCCGTCCAGCATATCCGCTGCCCAGTCCAGCCCGATCTCATCCTGCATCAGGTTAAAATCAATATAGGTAAGCCCTTCCTCCTTCGCCAGTTTTTCAATTGCGTTGTGCTTTTCATAGGTAAAATGCACCGGCGCAGGAGCACTTACAAGGATCAACTCTATCCCTTCCTTTTTACAGAGGCGACAGATCTTATCCATATAAACCTTGGATAAAAAGGGAATGGGCTCTGCCTGATCCGTAGGCACCATATACTCGCCGCCCTCATAGGGTTTTACCTTCATACGTTTTCCGAAGCCCCGGAAATGGTCCATGTTTTTCGGCTCCGCCAGTCCTGCTGCGATCTTCCAGGTACCGTGATGCCTGAGGATAGGAAACAGCTCATAGGCGCCTGCATTATAGACCTCTATGAGTTCTCTTCTGCCGTTAGAATCATCCACAAGGGTATCCGGCTCAAATAAAACCACCTTCGGATCCTGTTTTTTACAAAAGTTCTTCAATGCATAATAGGCCTCGCTGGTACTTTGGCCCGATTGTCCGATGATATAGGAAGAAATCCCTGCCTCCAGAAAATGTGCAGGCGAGATCAGTACCATGGCCTCACTATCACCCAAAACCGCCAGATCAATGGAGTTCTCCGGCTCCAGCAGCGCACTTCCTATATAGATATCTCTTTCATTGAGCCTTCTGTAATCTGCGGTCCGAATGGGATCCGAGATCCAGGAAGCAATGAGCATAATGACAATGACTGTCACGAGGAAGGCCAAAAGCTCTATCCATCTTTCTTTTTTAGAGGTTGTATCAGAAACCTGCATAGATCATATCCACCTCCTGATAGCCCGGTCCGTACAGACCGAAGATCATGATCACAAGGATCAAAGAAAGGGCCGCAACCCATCGAAGGGCCAAGGGCTTTTGCAACAGCAGATCCGGGATCTGCACACCCTTTTCCCGATAATGGTTGATGATCCCAACGATCAAAAGGCCAACCATAACGATCACCCAGTCAGACGCATCCATTCCCCACTGACTGATCCGTGCTCCGCTTAGGATCGATGCGCCAAATCCGCTAAAGAGCCTGCCCAGCATGGCAAAGCCGTCAGACACCGTATTGGCCTCAAAGAACAGCTCCCCGAGAAAGATGACGCCCCAGGTTTTTACCACCCGAAATACGGTAACTCCTTTGCTTTGGATGCTCAAATGACACTTTTCCAATATCTTATTCCCCAGAGGTTCAAAGATCAGCTCCAGCAGGATCACTACAAAGTAAAAGACACCATAAAAGATATAGGTCCATTTCGGGCCATGCCACAGGCCGTTACACAGCCAGACCGGAAGAAGGGCCATAGCCGATGCCACCATTTTGGTGGGATGGATGGCAATCTTCTTTTCCTTGGCAAACTTTGCCCAGTTTCTCGCCAATGTGCTCATGGAAACCGGATAGAAAATATAGGTCTTAAACCAGACACCCAGAGAGATATGCCATCTTCTCCAGAATTCCGATGCGTTCTTTGCCAAAAAGGGCTGCTTGAAGTTTTCGGGAAGGGTGATGCCGAAGATCTGTCCGCAACCGATGGCCATATCAATACAGCCGGAAAAATCCATGTATTCCATCACCGTAAACATTACGGCTGCTGCAATGACTTCGATGCCGCTTACCTCATTGGGCTTATAATACAGCCAGCAAACCGCCGGATACATCCGGTCAGCAATGACTAACTTTTTAAACACGCCCCAGCCCAGGCGCAAATAGCCGCAGATCACATTGTCGGGATCGATGCTCTCTCCCGCAAACAGGGAGGTGTGAATTTGCTCATAGGCTGCGATGGGTCCCTGAATAATGGTAGGGAAAAAGGATAGAAACAAAAGAACCTTCAGAGGATTCTTCTGGGGTGTGATCTTATTCCAATAGACATCCACCAGATAGCCGATGGCCTGCAGGGTATAAAAAGAGATACCCAGAGGCAGGATCAGATTTCGCATGGCGGCCTGCTTTTCTACCCCCAGCTTACGAAGGATCCAGTTGACGTTTTCCAGGGCAAAATCCGCATATTTTACGGATAACAAAAGCCAAAGCAACAGAAGGATCCCCAGGATCATTGTTGCCCGTTTGCTCTTTACAGATCGCTTGTTGATCTGTCCCCGGAGGGTCTTGACCTCATCTGCCGAGATACTGCCCTCAGCTTTTTTTGTTTTCAGCTCTGCCAGTTTTTCCTTCTGCTTTGCATCCAGCGCTCCCAGCCAAAGACCGATCCCCCAGGTAATGGCCGCTGCCGCAAAGGGAAACCACATCCTTCTGACACTGAAGGTGGAATAAAAACAAAGGCTTGCCAAAAGCAGGACAAACCATCTAACTTTTTTCGGTATGATCTGATACAAAAGCATCGCAATGGGCAAAAAGCCGGCTGCGAATACCAATTTATAATGAACCATTTTCTCTTCTTTTCCTCGTTATGAATGACTTTCAGCAAGCCTTAGGAGTAAATCCACTGCCTTTTCCATGGACTGTACACAGCAGTATTCGAATCTTCCGTGGAAGTTGTGTCCTCCCGTAAAGAGATTCGGACAGGGAATCCCCATAAAGGACAGGCTGGCTCCATCTGTTCCGCCCCTTACGGGCTGGATCTTCGGTGTGATACCCAGCTGCTTCATGGCCTCGCTTGCCTGCTCCACCAGAAATAAAAACTCCGGCTCGATCTTTTCCCGCATATTATAGTAGGTATCCTCTATGCTGACAGATACTACGCCTTCTCCATATGTCTGATTCAGCTTCTCAGCGGTCTCCAGCATCACCCTTTTGCGCTTTTCAAAAAGCGTCTTGTCATGGTCCCGGAGCAAATAGAAAAGCTTCGTCTCTTCTACCTCACCTAAAAAGCTTGAGAGGTGATAAAAGCCCTCCCGCCCTTCGGTAAACTCAGGTCTTTCCTTTTCGGGAAGCATCCGATCAAATTCCGCGCCGATCCTTGCGGCGTTGATCATAATTCCCTTGGCAGATCCGGTATGCACACTGACGCCTTTTATAGTCACTTCGGCAGATGCCGCATTAAAGGTCTCATATTCCAGCTCTCCTAAGGCTCCGCCATCAACGGTGTAGGCAAAATCCGCCCCGAACTGTTTAATATCAAAATGCTCCGTTCCCTTGCCGATCTCCTCATCCGGTGTGAAGGCTATGGCAATGGGGCCATGCTGGATCTCGGGATGGGATAAAAGCATTTCTGCCATGGTCATGATCTCGGCGATCCCTGCCTTGTCATCCGCCCCGAGAAGTGTAGTGCCATCGGTAACAATGAGGGTTTTCCCCACATAGTCTCTGATCTCCGGATAGGTCTCGGTCTTTAACACGATCCCCCGGGACTCATTTAACAGAATATCTTTTCCATCGTAGTTTTCGATCAACCGGGGCTTTATATTACGTCCGGAAGCATCGGGGGCCGTGTCCATATGGGATATAAATCCCAGGGTTTTCGCACCCTCTCTATGATCTGTTGCCGGGATCTTTGCATAGAGATAGCAATGCTCTTTGTCATAAACTACATCCTTAGCCCCCAGCTGCAAAAGCTCTTCATACAGAACCCTTGCAAGTTCATGTTGTTTTTCCGTACTCGGACTCTTCTCTGACTCCTCACTGGACTGGGTATCAATCCCGACATAGCGTAAAAACCGCTCTGTTACAGCGCTCATCTGCTCTCTCCTTTACTCTTCTGCGCGATAACCCAAAACGCCGAATCTTCCTATGGCAATGAATACAAGCGCAAGGGAAATAAAGCAAAGGGGCGATGTCAACATGCTGATGGTAGATGACAGTACACTTCTTGCTGCCACATACTCCACTCCGGTTCTGGATGCAAAAACTGCAGAAATACGCGAAACGACACCGGATGCGATGTTGACTACACAATAAACAACCGTCATGATAACTCCAATGGTTTTGGGAGATTGCCCCTGACTTGTCTGCATTACAAGCAGGCAAATGATATGCAGCAGTAATACCACCGTCATGGATACCAGGGTATCCGGAAGTACCCTCGAAGAAATCTGCACACTCGATATGGCTCCCAGACTCTTTTGGGCGAAATAACAGATCACCCCTATAGCCACAGCAATCCCCTGTAAAATGATTCCCGCTATCATAGGGGTTTTGATAGAATTATTTTTCATATTTTTTCATCTCCTCAGTTTTTCCTGAAATTACCAAAGCATATTATAGCAGATTTGACACATTTTCAAACACTCTTTTTCTTTATCCCTGTTTGGCTATGGTAACGGCAAATTCTTCCTCCTTTGCCGTCAAGGTCACCTCTCCCCCACCGGTAAGCTTTCCGAAAAGGATCTCATCCACAAAAAGAGGCTTAATATCGTTTCGGATCACCCGGTCAACCTCCCGGGCTCCAAACTCAGCACTGATGCCCCGCTTTTTGATCTCGGCTTTGGCTGCTTCATCCGCCCTAAAGGCGATCTCCTTTTTGCCCAGCAGCTCAGCAAGCTCACCCAGCTTCTTTTCGATAACCCGCTCTCCCATGTCATCATCCATACCGTTAAAATACACGATCTTGTTCAGACGGTTCCGAAATTCGGGTTGGAAGGTGCGTTTGATCTCCTCCGTCAAAACGCCTCTGTCCGCACTCTCTGTTGTAAAGCCGATTCCCGGCTTTCCGAGACGGCTTGCCCCGGCGTTGGAAGTCATAATAAGGACCACGTTTCTGAAATCCGCTTTTCTTCCCTGGTTATCCGTCAGGGTTGCGTAGTCCATGACCTGCAAAAGCACATTGAAGATGTCGCTATGGGCCTTTTCAATCTCATCAAGCAAAAGGACCGCCGACGGATTTTTACGCACTTCCTCCGTCAAAAGGCCTCCTTCCTCATAGCCCACATAGCCTGCCGGAGAACCGATGAGCTTTGCTACCGCATGCTTTTCCGCATATTCGCTCATATCAAACCGAATGAGCTTGGAGCCAAGCTCTCTGGCCAAAACTCTGGCAACTTCTGTTTTTCCCACTCCGGTAGGACCTACAAATAAAAGGCTTGCCAAAGGCTTTCCTTCCTCAAGCAGTCCGGCTCTTGAGAACTTGATGGCATTTACCACCTGTGATACCGCCTCATCCTGACCGAACACCTTTTGGCGGATCCGCTTATCCAGATCTGCAAGCCCTTCCGTATTTTCCGAATCCACCGTTTCCACGGGAACACGGCAGATCTTCGTCAAAACCTTTGCCACCACTTCCTGATCTACGATCTGCTCTCCCGTTCCTTCCGGATGGAGCTTTCTGTAAGCCCCTGCTTCATCCATGAGATCGATGGCTTTGTCCGGTAAAAATCGCTCATTGATATGCTTTTTACTCATGGAAACGGCATATTCCAAAACGCCTTCCTCATACCTTACCCCATGAAAGACTTCATAGGATGGTGCCAGCCCCTTTAAGATGTTCACCGTCTCTTCTTCACCGGGCTCGGCAATCTCAACATTCTGGAATCTTCTGACAAGGCTTTTATTCTTTTCAAAGTGCTTCTTGTATTCCTCAAAGGTGGTGGCACCGATAAAGCGGATATGCCCGCCGGACAGATGCTTTTTCAGCATATTGCCTGCATCCAATGAGCTTCCTTCCACTCTCCCGGCTCCGGCAATATTGTGGATCTCATCCAGGTATAGAATGGGGTTTTCTTCCTGCTCAAGTCCATCCATTACCTTTTTGAATCGTTTTTCAAAATCACCGCGGTACTGGGTCCCTGCCAAAAGGCCACCCAGAT